>JACSSI010000640.1 GCA_014879345.1 Anaerolineae bacterium
CCCAAACACCGTCATCAAAGATGTACATTCATACCCAACCGCATGGGAAATAACCGCGAATTCATTTATTGAGTGGTTACATCTAGTTATAGAAACAGAGGGTTCATTTGGCTATTTTTGAAAGCATCCATAAATAATCCAAGTTGCTACCTTGAGGTAAGATTTGCAACATTTGCAATAAACGTGTCATGCTGAGTGAAACGAAGCATCCCTACGGCAGTAATTGAGCAAATAATAGGGATTCTTCACTGCGTTCAGAATGACAGTTGTAAATCGAGTTCATAGTGACAATTTGAGTTAAATAAAATCCAGTATTAGCAACAACTACACAAATCAACTTTTCAAATTGTTACTAACTCATGACGCAGTGCGACATGTTGCGCATCATTTCCCGTCTCGTTATAATGATGGTAGCTGTTTTTGACCTGGTGTGGCATGGTCAGGAGTCCGGCCACAGCAACTGGGGCAGAAAATCCCACAGCACCCACGAGAACCACAATGCTAGATTTTTCCCTCAATGAAGAACAATTAGAAGCAGCCCGCATGGTGCGCGAGTTCGGCGAGAACGAGATTTACCCGACGATTAAAGAGTATGACCGGAAACAGGAAATGAATCCGGCGGCGCTGCCTCGGATGGCTGAGTTGGGCATTCTGGGCATCAATATTCCGGTGCGCTATGGCGGACAGGGCTTTGATTACGTGACGCTGGGGCTGGTGTGCGAAGAACTGGAACGTGTCGATACCACCTTGCGCGTGGTCATGTCAGTCCATATGGGGCTGAACAGCATGGGCGTGCTGCAATGGGGCAATGAAGAGCAAAAGCAGCGGTTTTTAGCACCGCAAGCACGCGGCGAAAAATATGCAGGCTTCGGCTTGACTGAACCGGGTGCCGGTTCCGACGTGGCTGCCATGCGCTCCACGGCTCGCCGTGACGGCGACGACTATATTATCAACGGCGAAAAGATGTGGATTAGTTTGGCGACCAAAGCCCACCACATCCTCTGGTTTGCCAAAACCGATACCAACGCCCAACCGGCGCACAACGGCATTACCGCCTTCATGGTGGAAACCGACATGCCCGGTGTCACCACCGGCGACATTCATGACAAGCTGGGGGTACGGGCTGGCTCGACGGGTTGGATTAACTGCGACAATGTGCGCGTTCCTACTGCCAATCGCATTGGGGAAGAAGGGGAAGGGTTTAAGATTGCGATGAGTTGTCTGGATAACGGCCGTTACACCGTCGCCGCTGGCGCTACAGGTCTTATTCGTGCCGCCATGGAAGCCTCCATCAAATACGCAGAACAGCGGGAAACATTCGGCAAGCCCATCGCCCAATACCAACTTATTCAACAAAAAATCGCCTGGATGCAACAATGGTACGACGTGGCACGTCTGCTCTACCTCAAAGTAGGCTGGCTCAAAAACGAAGGCATCCGTAATACCCGCGAAGTCTCCATGGCGAAGTGGTATGCTACCGACTACTCCTTCAAAGCGGCCAATGAAGCCATCCAGGTGCATGGCGCTTACGGCTTCTCCGATGAATACGATGTGGAACGCTACTTACGCAACAGTCGCGGCGGCATTATCTACGAAGGCACCAGCGAAATTCACCAACTGATGCAAGCCGCTTACGCTTTTGGCAATCGCAAAGACAAACCACTACGCCGTGAACTGCCCGCGTATGATGCAGATTTTTGGCAGAATGAAGATTAGTAAACAGTGGTCAGTGAACAGTAAGCGGGAGAACCACTGTTCACTGTACACTGACCACTGTTCACCGAAACGGAGCCGGGCGAGTCGCCCAAGATACGTTTACAACCGAAATGTTCCCAGAATGTTTCGAAAAATAACACAAGCTTTTAGGAGTGATGAATCGTGAATGATGAATGAACCCTTGCGCCACGATTGCAAGCAATCCTTCATCCCTCATCCTTCATCCTTCATCATTATCTTTTGGAGGTCAATACATGAAAGTAGTCGTTTGTACCAAGCAAACACCCAGCACCACCGCTGACCTGACCGTTGACGCGGCTGGCAACGTTAGCTGGGAAGATCCAGGCGGGAAGCCGAATGTGGTTAATCCCTGGGACGAATATGGCATTGAGGAAGGTATCCTGCTCAAAGAGAATCATGGCGCAACCGATGTTATCGCCATGACGATGGGCGACGAAGACAGCCAAGAAGCGTTGAAAACGGCGCTGGCAATGGGCTGCACTGAAGCCATTCTGCTGTCTGACGCCGCCTTTGCGGGCGCAGATTCGTTAGGCACTGCCAAAGTATTGGCCGCCGCTGTCAACCATGTCGGTGATGTCAGTGTGGTTCTTTTTGGCAAGAGTGCGATTGATGGGGATACGGGGCAAACGGCCGTTCAGACTGCACGTAAATTAGGCTGGACTCCCTTGACCTTTGTGTCCGCGATCAAAGAAATCGGCAACGGCAGCATCACAGTCGAGCGGCTGCTAGATGACGGCAAAGAAACCGTCAGCGCCAGTTTGCCCGTGGTCATCAGCGTCGTCAAAGAAATCAACGACCCCCGTTATCCCTCCTTCATGGGCATCCGCAAAGCCAGCCGTGCTACCATTCCTGTCTTAAGCGCCGCCGATTTAGGCGTCGATGGGGTCGGCAGCAAAGTCGATTGGTCCAACGTCTACGCCATGCCGCCGCGTGAAGGCAGCGTGACGATGATTCAAGGGGATTCTGTACAGGATATGGCGTCTGAACTCGCCGATAAACTGTTTGAGGAGAAGGTGATATGAGCGGCGTATTTGTATTTGTAGAAAATACAGATGGTCAAATTCCGGCCATCTCCAAAGAAATGATGACCGCCGGTCGCATCATTGCTGATGGTCTGGGCGAAGATTTAGTAGCGTTGGTTATTGGTTCCAACATTGATGGCGTAGTCGAAGCCGTCTTTGACATGGGCGCCGATGAGGTGTTGGCAGCCGATGACGAAACCTTAACACCCTTCCGCGTCGAGGCCGTCGGCCCCCTGGTCGTTGGTCTGGCACAGGACAAAGAGCCAAGCGTTATTTTAGCTGGCGCTTCAGCGCGGGGTCGTGATTTAGCGGCCTGGGTTGCCGCTGATTTAGACGCCGGACTGGTTGCTGACGGTATCGGCATTGAAGTAGATGGCAGCACTGTCAAAGTGACCCGTCCCGTTTATGCCGGGAAATTGCTCTCCTCCGTATTCGTTACCGAAGGCACACAAGTGATCACGCTGCGCGGCCGCTCTTTCCCGCAAGCTGTATCAACAGGCGGCAGCGGTTCCGCCGAAATGGTTGAGGCCGTGGTGGCGGAAGATGACATTGCCAGCAAAGTTGTCGATTTTGCGGCCAAAGAAGGCGGCGTGAGCTTGACAGATGCCAGCATCATTGTCAGTGGTGGACGCGGCGTGGGCGGCCCTGAAGGGTTCGCGCCCGTGCAGGCATTGGCAGACGTTTTAGGAGCAGCTATGGGCGCTTCTCGGGCGGCGGTTGATGCCGGCTGGATTCCTTATGAGCATCAGGTGGGGCAGAC
>JACSSI010000641.1 GCA_014879345.1 Anaerolineae bacterium
GTCAAAAAGACCCAGAAAACGCCGAAAAAAGAACTGGACACCGCAAAAAGAAGAATGAAGGATGTGAAAACCAATTGGTGAGGTGCAATATGAAATCACACAATGACATGCTAAAAGAATGGAAACAAGACCCCGCTTTTCAGCAGGAGTACGACGCCCTCGAAGCGGAGTTCTTGTTATTTGACGAGTTGCTCAACGCGAGAAAAGAAGCTGGACTTACTCAAGCCGATGTAGCTGACCGCATGGGGACTAAAACATCTGCTATTGCCAGGTTAGAATCAGGCGGTGGTAGTAAAAAGCATTCTCCATCCATTGCCACATTGCGTAAGTATGCAGAGGCAGTCGGGTGTCAGTTAGAGATTCGATTGGTGCGTGATTAGGAAACGGCCGTTTAATCGACAACGGTAATGGCAGCAGCATCTCTTAACCAATCCGGTTTTTGACAATTTACAGGGGTCTATCCGGCGAGCATTCAGGATAAACCCCTTTTTTGCATCATATCCTGGATTACGCGACGGCTTAAATGTTGCGTGTTACAAGTTGCGCTTAGCCGCGCCGCATCAATCCTTAAATGTTGTGTTGCTCGCGCAGCTTAATTCACGCGATACATCCGATTAAAATGCTTTGACAGAGATTAACTATGCCAAATGAAACGTCAGTCATTCAGTACAACACCGACACATTCGAGAATACTCATGTTGCCAATACAGATGAATTGCAGGAAGTGCTTCGACCGATAGATTCACTAATCAGCAAGTCTGAAAAAGCACAGCAGAAACTGACGCCGGGAACGTGGCAACATACAATGCTGCGGGACAACCTCAAAGCGTTACGCATTGCGTCTACGCTACTGAACAAAGAAAAATACGATACGCATAGCTTCACGCGGGATGATCTAAAAGAAGCTCTCCATGCGTTTGCTTCAATGATAAACAAGACCGAAAAGGCTCAGGCAAAGTTTTCGCTTGGAACCTCCCAACATACGTTGCTGCAAAACAGGCTAAAAGCGTTGCTCATGTCGGAAGCAATCATAAAGTCCAAACTTGGTTAACAAGCAACACAACAAGGCGTTGCATCCGACCGCCTAGATCCGTTCCCTTCGCTCGCGCCTTACTTCGGTCTCTACACTTTCGGCGGCGGGTAAGCTTGTCGTTGGACATGGCAACTTAAAGCGAATCCGAGAACTAAATGAACAATATCCTGTGTTGATTCATAAGGAGACATCATGACAGTCAAGCGCATGGACAACGTCAGCATCGTGGTAGAAGATATCGATGCAGCCATTGAGTTTTTCACCGAACTTGGCCTCGAACTCGAGGGGCGCAGCCCAATCGAAGGAGACTGGGCAGATGGCGTCACTGGATTGCCCGATATGCGCGTCGAGATTGCCATGATGCGTACACCAGACGGTCACAGCCGAATCGAGCTATCTCGATTCCTCGCGCCACCTGTGGTCGCCGATCACCGCAGAGCCCCAGTGAATGCTCTTGGTTATCTACGCATCATGTTCAATGTAGAGGACATCGACGATACGCTCACCCGCCTTGGCAAACACGGCGCGGAGCTCGTCGGCAAAGTGGTACAGTACGAAGACATGTATCGGCTCTGCTACATCCGAGGTCCCGAGGGAATTCTCATCGGGCTCGCCCAAGAACTCGGACAGCAGACTTCCTGATGAGCAAATGGTAATCAACCAAGGAGACATTTACTGGATACAGCCCAATGAACCAGACAAATCAGAACTGGGTCATTATGCCCATCCTTATGTGGTCATCCAGGATAATCTCTTTAACCACAGCCGCATCCACACAGTGGTTGTTTGCGCCCTAACCACAAATCTAAAGCGGGCAAATGCACCCGGCAACATATTGCTTGACGATGGGGAAGCCAATTTACCCAGGCAAAGCGTCGTCGAAGTTTCCAAGATATCTTCAATCGAAAAAACAGAGTTGGGTGAACACATCGGGTCGCTCTCCCAGCAGCGAGTTGATCAGGTATTAGCCGGCATTCGGTTTCTTCAACTGTCCTCTTTCACCCGGTAACAACCTGGTTGACTCACTAATCAAAAGAGCATGTCATGATAGATTATTTGACACACTACTACCTCAGCAGCAACAAACCCATTCAAAGCTTATCGGCGTTATTAGATGAAGAAGCCATCCGCATCATGGAAAAGCTGGGCGACGATACAAATTTTGGAGAACACTCAAAAATCCACGCCAATACCTGCAAAATCGCAGCACCTCAGAGCAATGGGTTGCTGATTTTTAATATACACACCCCTCATTTAATTTTTGCTTGGAAATTGTTTCTCAGTGCCCAATCACTGACCGCCGTAAGGAATTAAACCCACAATTGGATGCGGCACATACGGCTCTTCCAGATACGCCACATCCTCAACTGATAAGTTAACCGACAGCGCCTCAACCGCACTCTCAAGATGCGAAAGTTTAGTCGCTCCAATCACAGGCGCAACAACTGGTACTTTATGCAGCAGCCAAGCCAGGGAGACATGGGCACGCGGCACGCCGTGTTTTTCGGCAATTTCGGCCACGCGCTCGACGACTATTTTGTCTGCCTCGGCCGTGGCGTCATATTTCTGTTTGGCAATGGCATCGCTCTCCAAACGGGCAGTTGTCTCTGCCCAGGGACGCGCCAATCTGCCTGAGGCCAGCGGACTGTATGGCGTGACGGCGATTTTTTCTTCCAGACAAAGCGGCATCATCTCCCGTTCTTCTTCGCGGTAGATGAGATTGTAATGGTTTTGCATCGAGACGAAGCGTGTCCAGCCATGCGTTTCCGCCACATGCAGCGCCCTTTGGAACTGGAAGGCATACATGGCCGACGCGCCGATGTACCGTGCCTTGCCTGCCTGCACCACCTCATGCAGCGCTGCCATCGTTTCTTCGATGGGTGTGTGGTAATCCCAGCGATGAATGATGTAGAGGTCTACGTAATCCGTAGCCAGACGCTTCAAGCTGTTATCAATTTGCGTCAGAATGGCTTTACGCGAAAGCCCGCTGCCGTTTGGCCCGTCGTGCATTTTGCCAAAGACTTTAGTAGCCAGCACGATTTCATCTCGATTGGCAAAATCCTTTAGGGCGCGACCCAGAATTTCTTCGCTGGCACCGTAAGCATAGATATTGGCGGTATCAAAGAAATTAACGCCCAGTTCAATTGCTCTTCTGACAATGGTGCGGCTGTCTTCTTCATTGAGCGCCCAGGTGTTGTGCGCCCAGCCTTCGGCCGTGCCAAAGCTCATTGCGCCCAAACAAATCGGGGAGACATCCATTCCGGTGTTGCCAAGTTTTACATACTCCATTTCAAATCTCCTTCGTAAATGGCATCGAATTGTCACGAACCTGTGCTGAGCAACGCCGAAGCATTAACGCGAATTTTTGTTGGATAACGCCAAATAATTCGCGTAAATTAGCGTTAATTCGATGCCGAATTTTCATTTATCGTGGCTTCGGCGTGAGCTCAGCCGAACGGTGCGCCTCGCTCATGGGGAACTCCTT
>JACSSI010000642.1 GCA_014879345.1 Anaerolineae bacterium
ATGGTGGTGGTGATTCCAGAACGGCCGTTACCCACCATCCAGACCGCGCGTTCCCCAAAATACCCCACCCTCTACCTGCTGCACGGCCTCTCCGACGACCATACCATCTGGCAGCGGCGCACTTCCATCGAGCGTTACGCCAATGAAAAAGGGATTGCCGTCGTCATGCCTGCCGTGCATCGCAGCTTCTACACAGACATGAGCAACGGCCATCGTTACTGGACTTTCGTCAGCGAAGAAGTGCCTGCCCGTGCCCAAGATATGTTCCCCCTATCAAAGAAGCGGTCAAAAAACTTCGTTGCCGGGCTGTCGATGGGTGGTTATGGCGCATTCAAAATGGCGCTGCGCCACCCCGACCGTTTTGCGGCGGCCGCCAGTCTTTCCGGGGCGCTCGATGCGGCAACTCTAGCAAAAGGAAGGGAAGTGGTGTGGGCAAACGAAATGCGCACTGTCTTTGGTGATCTGGACGCCATTTCTGGCAGTGACAACGACCTGTACCATTTGGCCGCGCAAGTGGCGCAGTCAGATCAGCCCAGACCGAAGCTGTTTCAATGGTGCGGCACTGAAGACCAGCTTTACGCCATCAACGTCGAATTCCGCGACTTCATGCAAACACTGCCCTTCGATTTCACCTACTCTGAAGGCCCCGGCGACCACACCTGGGGTTATTGGGATACTCAAATTCAAAACGTGCTGGACTGGTTACCTTTACCGTAATGCGTAGTGCGTAGAACGTAGCCTCGAGACAACTACGTTCTACGCACTATTTAACGCTTTCCCCTCAATTTCTTTCAGCCCCAAAACTCAATCTTGACAAACGGCCGTTCCCATTATATCATCATGTTACCGTTCACATGATCGGTAACATGGACGCACCAACCGTTCAGGAGAGAGAAGATGGCAGGAAAATCGAGCGTAACCATCCGCGATGTCGCGGCTAAAGCAGGGGTTTCTCACCAAACCGTGTCCCGCGTTATCAACGGCAGCGACCGCGTGTTGCCTGAAACCCGCGCCAAAGTAGAAGACGCCATCGCCGAACTCGATTACAGCCCCAACGCCATCGCCCGTTCCATGGCCAAAGGGCGCACCGGCATTCTGGCCTGCATCGCCCCCAACCTCACCGACTACACCTTCGCCAGCCTCATCAGCGGCGCAGAAATTGAAGTACGCAAACACGGATACTTCCTCCTTTCAGCTTCGGCGCCGGATGGAGATACCTTTGCCGCCCTCATCGACGAACTTGTCTCCAGCCGTCGCGCCGAAGCGATTATGGTCTTCAACCCTTACGCGGATGATCGGCATCAATATTTACCGGCCGATTTCCCCGTCGTCTTTGCCGGGGCGCGTCCGCGTGACGACGCTATGAACTCGGTGGCGCTGGATGATGTTTCAGTTGGGTTTGACGCCACCCAACATCTGCTCAATCTGGGTCATACCAGAATTGGCATGGTGACGGGGCCGTTGGCGGAAGATTGCTCCCAAGACCGCTGTCAGGGTTTCAACAAGGCGCTGGCAGCAAAAAACCTGACACCCCAACCGGAATTCACCATCGAAGGTGACTGGTCGGCAAAATCTGGTTATGACGCGCTGATGGCATTCGCCGAACTGGGCAATATGCCCTCCGCTATCGTCGCCCAAAACGACTTGATGGCCGTCGGTATGCTGCGCGCCGCCCGCGACATGGGCATCGCCATTCCAGACCAGCTTTCTATCATCGGCATTGATGATATTCCGATGGCCGCTTATTCGGCTCCCCCCCTCACCACCATCAAACAAGATTTTTTGATGATTGGCCGAGAAGCCGCCAAACTGCTTATCCGCTCTGTCGAAGAACCAGACGCCCCCCTGCAACATCTTGTTTTGCCAGCTGAAATGGTAAAACGCCGTTCAACTGGCCCCTTTAACGCTTAAACAAAATAATCTGCATGAATAAACGGAGTTAACATGGGCGGCGACGCACCACGATAAATGAAAACCTGGGAGCGCAGTCTGCCAGACCGCAAAGGGCGGACAAGCTGTCCACGCTCCCATTTTCGAAGGAGGTACAGCCGACAAGAAAACGATTCGACCTGTTTTAGAACACCTATTTTCAACCTTGATTAGCAGTTCCCATATTTTCCTTTGGAGGAGATCCAAAAATGATGAAAAAATTCTCACTATTCATAATCATGTTCTTGCTTCTGAGCCTGGCGCTGGTTGCTTGTGGTGGTGGCGCTGCTGAAACAGCCCCCACCGAAGCAGCCCCGGCTGAAGAAGCGGCTCCCGTTGAAGAAGCACCCGCCGAAGAACCGATGGAAGAAGCACCGGCTGACACTGCCGAAACGACATTGCGTTGGCGTACCCGTCCTGACAATCAGGCCGAAATTGACGTTTACCAGTCTGTTTCTGACCAATTGGACGAGAAATTTGAAAATATATCGCTGGTTTATGAACCGGGTGGCTCGGAAAGTTCCAGCTATCAAGATGTGCTGCGCACCGAATTAGCCGCTGGCACGGCCCCAGATGTCTTCTGGATTCCCGGAACCGACATAGCCGACTTCGCCACGCGCGGCTTGATCATGGACATGCGCGGCATGGCCGACGCCACTGAAGGCTACAGCGATGACGCTTTCTACCCTGGCCCGATGTACCATCTGACCTTCAATCCAGAATCTGGTATGGACGGCGAAACGCTCTGGGGTCTGCCCCGTGACGTGTCTACCTTTGGTTTGTACCTGAACCTGGACTTGTTGGCCGAATCTGGCGCACCTGATCCGCGTGAACTGGCGGCCAATGGCGAATGGGATTGGGACGCCTTCCTGGAAGTGGCGATGGCGATTGACGCTTTGGGCGACGACATCTACGGCTACGGCCAAAATGCGTGGTGGGGGCCGTATGGTTACTGGCTCAACGCCGCTGGTGGTGGCTTCTTCAATGAAGACCGCACTGCTTGCGCCCTGGACACACCCGAATCCCTGGCCGGTCTGGAATTTGAGTCCCGCATCTACAATGAATTTGACGTCGCTGTGCCGTATGGCGAAGACAGCGAACCCCCGTTCCTGGCTGGCAAGGTTGGCATGTTCCAAAACGGCCGTTGGGCGACCCCTGGTGCACGTGCTTCTGCTGACTTCAACTGGGACGTGGTAGAACTGCCGGATGGGCCTGCTGGGCCAAGCAACTGGCTCTTCTGGGGCGCTTACGTCGTTAACGCCGATGCCCAAGACCCCGAAGCCGCGTGGCAGCTCGTTCAAGAGTTAACCACGGCCGAAGTGCAAGGCCAAATCTCTGAACTAGGCGCGAATATTCCCAGTCGTGTCAGCCAGGAAGCGTTGGACGCTTTCTTGACCTTCACCCCGCCCGACAACAATCAGGCGTTCTTGAATGGTCTGGCAAACAACCCCGCCACCGAAGGCCCCTTGTGGGCTGGCAGTTGGCCGGAGTATGACGCCATTATGGGGCCTGCCGTAACGGCCGTTCTCAATGGCGACATGAGCATCGAAGAGTTTGAAGCGACCATCTGTGACGAAGCCAATAAA
>JACSSI010000643.1 GCA_014879345.1 Anaerolineae bacterium
AGCCTGCCCTCGTGTAGACGGGGGTGGGAATGACACGTCTATTACCGAAATAATTTTTTAACATTCATATAATTGTCAATTAGAAAGCAGCCAGATTTTGTCTGGGGGAAAATGGATGTAGACGGTTTGGGTTTCCTGATAGGTGTGAATGCCAGCCGCATCAGTAATGATTTCAATGGGTTGGGTAACGGCCGTTTCTGGTTGAATTTTGAGGCGGGTATGTGTGCCCACATACATGCGGCTGAGGACACGGGCGGGGAAGCTGTTGGGAGCGGATTGGTCTAAGATTTCTACGTTTTCGGGACGGATAGTGAGCAAGTGGGCGCCATTTTCTTTAGAACAGCCAATTGTTTCAAACTCTCCTAAGGCTGTGACCATCTTATTGTTTTGTTTCTCTCCTGGCACAAAATTAACGCCGCCAAAAAAGCGGGCTACTCGTTCCGATAACGGCCGTTCATAAAAATCAACCGGTGGACCAAACTGCTGTAACTCCCCCTCAAAAATCATGGCAATGTTCCTGGCTAAGATAACCGCTTCTTCCTGATCGTGCGTAACCATGATGGTGGTGATGCCCAGTTTGCGTTGGATGCCGAGGATTAGATCACGCATTTCGTCACGCAGATGGGCGTCCAGGTTGGAGAGCGGCTCATCAAGCAGCAGCACTTCCGGCTCGACGATAAGCGCCCGCGCCAGCGCCACCCGCTGCTGTTGTCCGCCGGACAGCTCTTTGGGCTTGCGTTTTTCATAGCCGGGCAGCTTAACCAGTGCCAGCATCTCAGACACGCGGTCGGCGATGGCAGCTTGTTTTTCGCCGCGCATCCGCAAGCCAAAGCCCACGTTTTCAGCGACGGTCATGTAGGGAAAGAGCAGGTGGTTTTGGAAGACCATGACGGCGCTGCGTTTTTCGGCGGGGATGGAGAGGACAGAACGGCCGTTAAAAGCAATATCGCCTTCGGTTGGTTCTAACAGCCCGGCGATCATCTTGAGCAGCGTCGTTTTGCCACAGCCGGATGGCCCCAGCAGCGCCGTTATCTGCCCGGAAGGAATGGTTAAGCTGAAATTATTGACAACGGCCGTTTTGCCATCGTAGCTTTTGTTGAGGTGGTGGAGTGAAACCTCAGTCATAGATATTGGCATCCAAGAGCAAACCCAATTCAGCGGTGATTTTTTGCAGTTCCTGCCAGGCATCAGGGCGTACAATAACAGCCAAATCACCCAAACTTTCGCCGAGCAAATCTCGTGTTTTAGGGTTGTTACGCAAGGTTTCCAGGATGGCAGCTTCTTTTACGCGGAGGATAACGGCCGTTTCCATTCGTCCTTCTACACCCCGTTCCTGCCAGCGGGAAATGGCACGCTTCACACTAATCGGCAGGGGACGATCACTCGCCTCCTCCAAAAAACTCAACACGCGATCCGGCTGGATTCCCTGCTCCTGCGCCTCAATCAACGAACGGGGGGTAAGCCGGTAGGCATAAGGCTGCCCTGGCGCAACCGGCTGCATTTCCCCCACCCGCGCCGCTCGAAACCGTTGATACCGGCTGGCATTATGCGGCACTAAAATCGTACCATCTGCCTGCACCACAAGCGGCACGGAAATTTCATGGGTTGATGGGGGTGTGTCTTTCAGCCAATTGAGTCCGCGGTTAGACAGTCGGAATCGTGAGCCAGCTAAGCTTGTCGAAGCTGAGCTTGTTGAATCAGCTTTTTCGATCATCCCCAGCCAGAACAACGGACCTTGTACCAAAAAGTGCAGCAGCCGGCCTTCCACCAGGTCCCAATTAGAAAAGCCACGCACATAGGCATCACTCTGCAAATCACGCACGTACCAGGTGTCATAATTGCCGTCGGGGCGCTGAAAATCGGGGTCGGTTTCTTTGATGAGGACAACCAGGGCTTTGAGGCTGTACCATTCACCTGTCCGCTCTAAATTTTCCAGCAAGGCGGTGCGTGCCAACAGCGGATCGTTGTTCCACCCTTCTCCCTCACAACGCAGACCAGGCGTGTGGCATAAATCATTCCAAATGGAACTGCTCCAGGCGTTTGCCATCTCTTGCAACTGGGTTTCACGGCTCAACTGTAACCAGGAAACGGCCGTTCGTGTCGGGCGCAAGCCGTTTTCTGTGTGTCGGAGTAGGCCCATCTCATCTGCCAGCGTCATGAGCAGCGATAGGCGGTCGCTGTTCCCGTTTTGCAGGTATGACGTGAGGCTGGCTGGATGCTCGAGCAGGTCTGACGTGGTTTGGGCAATGGCAAGCAAGGTAGTCAGGTCATCAACAGCATCCGTAACGGCCGTTTCATATCTCTCAGGCGCGGCAGAAGCTGACAACGCGGGTAAATCGTCTAAGACTGCCGAAACTGTCATGTTCTCAACAGGTTGAGAAAATTGTGCCATCATTTCGGCTGGCAAATAATAAAATTCCATCACGCCATCGGCCGTTTCATCAAAAGCGCGATACAAAAAGCCGCGATACCACAGGGATTCGGCGGCGCTTTCCGGGTCAAACCAGGGTTCCTCGCGCTCCAGCTTCGCAGGCCCCATCATGCGCACTTCACCATATTTACGACTAAACGCCGCCACAGGAAGCTGTCCGCCTGCTGCAATTAAATCTTGCAGTGCTGCTTTTTCCTCTGGGGACACAAAGTTGATCTCCTGTGTCATATCCAACTGAGCCAACACCTCAGCCAAAGCCGATACACAGCGCACCTTGTCTGCTCCCATCAAATCAAGTTCCCACCATTCGCCCAAAACACGCAGGACGATGAGTTCATGATCTTGCAGCGCTTGTTCAAGTGTTCTCATACGCATTCCTTAAACCAGTAATTGCAACGCCTTTGGCAAACTGGTAATTGTTACTTCTCGAATAGTGTCTTCAGGGTAGGCAAACATTTCGCCATCCACATACATCGGTGCTGATTCATCCATATGAATCACAATTTGTTGGTTAACACGCATCGTAGCATGTGGGCTGTCAATATGTGTGCCTTTCATCGCCTTGGTCAATAGCCCCAAAAATATGCGCCGATTGATATCATCGGCCAAACAACTATCAACCAAACCATCATCCTGACGCGCCCCGGGCGTCAGCAAAAAGCCACCGCCGCCACGTGTGCCAATGCCAACATATAAAAACAACGCTTTTTGGTTCACCAATTCATCATCGAACCGTATTTGCAACTGGATGGGGTTGTAGTGAAATGCCAATGATTTGAACACAGCGAGCATGTATTTGGGAAAACCATGCACACGGGTAATTTGCTCCGTTTGGGCAACGACCATGGCATCGAAACCAACGCCAAAATTATTATCCATAAACACAAAACGGCCGTTTTCATCCTCCACCTTAGCCAAATCAACCCACCGGGGCTGACCGTTAAACAACCTCTCCGCCGCTTCCTGCACATCCGTGGGAATGCCATTGGCAAAAGCAAAATCATTGCCAGAGCCAATCGGGATGACACCCAACATCGTCCCAGTAGTAGACGCAGCCATTAGCCCGTTCACAACATAATGA
>JACSSI010000644.1 GCA_014879345.1 Anaerolineae bacterium
AATTGAGTCGGTGGTGAATAGCAAAGATATGACCCGCCTGTCCCACCCCTACAATTGAATTTCCTGCCCTGCATGGTCTTGCCAATCTGAGATATAACGGCCGTTCCTTCATTTCAACATGCACGTCCAACCATTGTCCATTAAGCGTTTAGCAATTCAATTGAAACATATCTGGCCGTGCATAATGCCCCACCGCGTCGAAGTCTAGTTTGCTGCGGGGGATCTCGTTGAGGTCAAGAACGGCCGTTATCATCCCCTCCTCATCCCACAATGGCCCTGCCACCACATCCCCCAACGGCGACACAATCACACTGCCGCCCCGGCTCATCACCGCTGGCTGATTCGCTAACTCTTCGTAGCATGGCAAATCATCAGGAACCATCGCCTTCGTCACAAATTGATTGCAGCCCAGCACAAAACAGCGCCCTTCACAGGCGATATGGCGCATCGTCGCCTGCCAGGTATCACGGGAATCGGCCGTGGGCGCGAGATACAGGTCTACCCCTTTGCGGTAGAGGGAGAGGCGTGCCAGCGGCATATAGTTTTCCCAACAGGTCAAGCCGCCAATTCTGCCCAAATTCGTCTCAAAAACGGGCGGTGGCGTTTGACCTTCGCCCCAAATGAGCCGTTCTGCGCCCGTTGGCTTGAGTTTGCGGTGCTTGCCCATGATGGCGCCTTCAGCGTCAAAATAGAGCTGGGTGCAGTACAGCGTCCCACCGTCCCGTTCAATGACACCCACCGACACGATGGCGTTTGCCTCTCGTGCCGCCGCGCCCAATGCTTCCGTTGCTAGACTGGGAATGTCAACTGCGTTTTCCCAGTAACGCTGCCACAACAGCCGCCCTTCTGGCTGGCGACTGCCCACCACCATGCCGAAGCTAAAGCCACGCGGGTAGGCTGGCACAAAGGCTTCGGGCAAGAGAATGAGTTGGCACCCTTGCTCGCCAGCTTCACGAATGAGGCGACATGCTTTGTCTATGGTGGCGTCGCGGTTGAAGAGGATGGGGGCGGCTTGGATAACGGCCGTTTTCACCAAATTTTCTGTCATATCAAACCATTCTCTCGTACTGTCTGGCTAGGGTGCAGATAAGGGGAATCCAGTAACACAGGTAAACCCAACTGGTACCATCGGTGCTGAATAAGTGTATTCATCTACATAGATAACGGCCGTTTCGGCTATGCCAGGGTAGGTAACAGAAAAAGCATCTAAAATTGTGTCTCCATAGGGCAAAGAGCCATCACGACTGTAGGTAATGGTTTCCCCATTTGGCCCCAATAAGTTATCAAAAAATGCGCGCTCTCGTGGTGGTCCATCCCAGGCATCCCCCCCCACCTGGATGGGATTGTCCTGTGTGTAGCCATAAGTGGCATCTGTTGTTATGATGCACTCCCCGTCTGCCGGTATTACAACTTCTGGTTTTGGCTGAGTAACGGCCGTTTCTTCAAAAATAATCGAATCAAGTAACGCTGTAAACACGGGTAGTCCCACATCACGCCATTCATCTTCATTTTTGTAAAGATTACTAAAGCCAATGACAAACATCCAATGATTATCCGGTGACTGCACCAACCTTGCCTGGCCTGCTATGGGAGAGCCAAACAATCCGCCTGTTAAATCAGCACTCATTCCTTCAGCCGTGCCAATAGCACTCTTTACTACTTCTGATTTTTCAAGGTCACCTTCACCCATTTCAGCATAGATATCTATAAATTCAGCAAACATCTCATCAGGGTCTGGAATGACATCCGCCGCGGGCATGCCGACCACTGAAATCATCAGTGTGCCTGCCTCATCAGACAGAAATAGCTGCGTATCTGCTACATCCCATTCATAACCAACAACTGGTTGGAACGAGTATCCGCCTTGCGGAACAAGTTCACGCTCACCTAATTTTGGCCCAGGAACGGCCGTTGCGGTGACTGTCGGTTCTGGTGTAAAAGTTGGTGTTGGCTCTGGTGTATCCGTTGGCTCAGGAGTATTGGTTGCCGTCGGGTCTGGTGTTGCCGTTGCCGTTGGCTCAGGTGTGTCCGTTGGCTCTGGCGTAATGGTCGCTGTTGGTTCGGGCTGTGGTGTAGGCGTCGGGGGCGTACTGCTACAAGCTGCTAACAATACAACCATCACAATAACACTAATACGTATCCATCTAATACTCGACATAAATTATCCCTCCCTACTTACTAAGATTTATCAATTTAACCGTGACTATTTTATCTTCGTTTACGATTGTATCACTCCATCTCCACCGCCAGCGCCACGGCCTCGCCGCCGCCCAAACACAACGCCGCCACACCCCGTTGCAAGCCGCGATTTTGCAGCGCATACAACAGCGTCACCAAGACCCGCGCCCCGCTGGCTCCAATCGGATGCCCCAAAGCCACCGCCCCGCCATTCACATTCACATTGTCCCAGGAGAACGGGTAGCCGCCTTGCTTCAACTCCGCCTCATTCGCCAGACATTGCGCCGCAAACGCTTCATTCAGCTCAAACAAATCCACATCTGCCATCTGCCAGCCGATGCGTGCCAACAGTTTTGGCACAGCCCGCGCCGGGGCAGCAAATAACCATTTTGGCTCGACGGCGGCCAGGGTATACCCAACAATCCGCGCCATCGGCACTAACCCTTGCCGTTCCGCCTCTGCCCGACTGGTGAGAACCAGCGCCGCCGCCCCATCGTTGAGACCGGGGGCATTCCCCGCTGTCACCGCGCCATCTTGCTCAAAGGCGGGGGGCAACTTTGCCAACCCTTCCAGGCTCGTTTGCAATTCATAGCTGCCCTCGCTGAAGGTGGCACGAATCGGCTCATCGGTGTCGATGACGAGCGTTTGTTTTCTGCTTTTGATTTCTACAGGCACGATTTCGGCAGCAAAACGGCCGTTTACCGTCGCCGCCGCCGCTCTTTCATGACTGCGTAAAGCAAACGAGTCCATCTCTTCCCGTGTGATCTCGAACTGTCTGGCGATGAATTCAGCCGCATTGCCCATCGGCCAATCCTGGAAGGCACACCACAGACCGTCGTGGAGAATAGCATCTTGCACCTGGGCATCGCCATAACGGAGGCCAGCACGCGCTTTGGGCAGCAGGTAGGGTGCGTTGCTCATGCTTTCCATGCCACCCGCCACAAACACGTCAGCCTCCCCCGCTTTGATGCCATTGGCCGCCACCATCACCGCTTTCAATCCAGAGCCGCACACTTTGTTGATGGCCGTTGCCCCCACCGTATCTGGCAGTCCCCCGCGCAGCGCCGCTTGCCGGGCTGGCGCTTGTCCGCCTCCAGCTTGCACCACATTGCCCATTATCACTTCATACACACTGTTGGGATCGATTTTGGCGCGAGAAACGGCCGTTTTCACCACCAGCGCCCCCAAATCAGACGCACTCAAACTCGAGAGTCCACCCATAAACCGGCCAGTCGGCGTCCGCGCCGCCCCAACAATGACAACCTCATTCGCTTGTTTTTCTGTGTTCATGTTAAGCTCCTATTTGTGGAAATTTGTGGGTTTTTGTTTG
>JACSSI010000016.1 GCA_014879345.1 Anaerolineae bacterium
TTTTTCTTTTTCATTTTCAAATTTTACTAACAATGGCTCTCATGAGCCTAATTTAACATTGTCAAACTACAATAAGATAAGAAACAACAGCCCAGAACGGCCGTTTTCCAAATGCTTCCCCCCCAACAGTAACCAAAGTCACTTACGAAAAGACTAACTTTACCATTTCAAAAGCTGGTAGAGAACACAAATTCTCGTTACCATTACACGCCAACCGCAAAGGAATCTAACAAAATGATGAACACCATGCTAGAAGGCGACAAACGCCTATCCAAATCAATCCTTTGGCAGATTCAACGGCACTTTTTCATGCAAAAAGGAGTTGCTGCCTGGCAAGAAGAGATTGTTCCCCATTACATCAGCAACAACCCCTTCATGGCTCGTGCTTACAGCCAAATCGTTCTGGGCTACTTGCGAGACATCATCACCGAACTCGATACCAGTCAGCCAGTTTATATCATCGAATTAGGAACTGGTTCCGGGCGTTTGGCTTACCACTTTTTACACCAGTTCTATGCGCAATTTGAGCAATCAACGTTGGCGGAAATCCCCATCAAATTCGTCATGACAGACTTTGTGCCAGCCACTCTTGAATTTTGGCAGCAGCATGAACGCCTCAAACCCTGGGTCAATGCTGGTTTACTAGATTTTGCCCTTTTTGATGCGCAATCCCCACAGCCACTTGAACTTGTACACGCCAGACAAACGCTCACACCAGACAAGCTGCAAAACCCTTTCAGCTTAATCGCCAACTACTTCTTTGACAGCATCCCTCAAGACAGCTTTGCACTCGAAGACGGTCAGCTATGCGAAAATCTCCTCACCGTCTACAGCACTCAACCAGAACCAGATTTCACAGACCCTACCATCTGGGACAGACTCACGCTGGCATATGAAGCCATCCCCCTCCAACAACCCTATTACGATGATGACGATTTCAATCAAATTCTGGCACTATATGAGGAATTTTTCCCAGATACCAAACTGCTCTTTCCCAATGGCGGGCTAGACTGTTTGAAATTTTGGCAGGGATTCGGAAACGGCCGTTTCCTCCTCCTAACCAGCGATAGAGGCCACTCCTTGGCAGAATCACTCCTGGAACAAGACGATCCGCTGCCCAATCTGCATGGCAGCTTCTCATTGATGGTCAATTACCATGCCATCAACCAGTTTGTGGCGCTGCAAAATGGGCTTGTCTTGCAGCCCGAACATTACCAAAACAACCTGCAAGTGGCAGCCTACCTCCTGGGCCAAACAGCCCAAAATGGCACAGAAACGCGCCTCGCTTTTCAAAACGCCATTCTCAACGGCGGTCCCGATGACTTTTTTGCCTTAAAAACGGCCGTGGAAAACAATTATCACAGCTTAACCCTGCCCCAAATCTTGAGCTTTTTGCGCTTTAGCATCTGGGATGCAGATATATTTCTGGACTGCTTTCCAGCCCTTCAGGCACAAATCAGGCAAGCATCAGACGTGTGGTATGAAGATGTTTATCAGGCACTCACACACATCTGGAATCACTATCTGCCGCTAGGCTCAGATAACAAAATAGCCCATGCCATCCAAACTCTCTTAGATGACATGGGCTATGATATAAATGAGATCATTGCTAAAGAATGTGAAGAGAACACCTTACAAAAATAGGTAGACTTTGGAGACACCATGAAACTCACTCAGTTTTTATGGTAGTTGCAAGCTATATAAGCTATGCTATAGTGCGTACTGGAGAGAAATCAGCTCCCGTAATCTAAAAACCAATAAACATCATGGCTTTTTTGGAACAAATTATTGACGTCCTGAGCGGATCGCCAGGGAATGTTATATACCACTTGATCACCTTGTTTTCTTTGCAAGTGGTATTTGCGCTTTCCTTAACACAATGGCGGCGTGATCCATCTGACCAGCTCATGCGCCGTACCATGTGGGCTTCTGGTGTCATTTTTATCGGGCGATTCGCCTTGTTGTTGGCCGGGTTAGCTGTTTCTAATAATGCAGCAACGGCCGTTTCCGTGCTGCCTCCCCTTGAACAAGCCATTAACACCGCAACGGCCGTTCTCATAGTGTGGGCCTTAGTGCCACACCCAGACAACCAACCACACCTGGGTGACACCATTGCCGTCGTCCTCCTGCTCTTCATCGGTGTCATGTACATCTTCTTCGCCCAATCCTGGCCTGACATGGCGCTGTCCGGCACACCTTATACTGAAACCACACAAGCCACCATCTGGGCAGTTTTGCAGTTACTCATCCTCGTTTTCGGAGTCATTCTCACCTTCTTGCAACGGGAACTATGGTCTTCACTGCGCCAAATCATCCTCATTATCCTGTTGGCAGCCTACGTCATCCATCTTTGGGTGAACCCGGATTCCATCAGCACCCAAACCGATATTGCCTACTGGATTCGTTTAGGTTACCTGGTCGCCTTCCCCCTGTGGGCGGCATTTGTCTACCGCTACAGCATGGATCACCTGCTGGCGTTACCAGCAGCGCCCTCACCTGCGAGCGAAATCGACCTCCCGCTCGTTATCAACCTGTCAACCTGGGTTATCAATTCATTACAATCTCAAGAAAGCGTGGATAACGCCGTCAAGATGGCTACCAGATTAGTACCAGCCGCCCACATCGCTTTGGCACTCAGTCCAGAAGACGCCAAAAATCGGCTCTACGTTACCAGCAGTCGGCAAACCAAAAACCCAAACGAAGTCACCAACTGGCAAGTCAATTTAGACGAGTGGCCGGCTTTCCGCCAGGCTTTGATGGAAAACACGTCTATCGAACTCACGTCAGACGAGGTGGGCGCACGACAAATGCGGCTTTGGTATGAGGAAATGGGCTTGTCTCCGCAAGGGCCTCTGCTTATTGAACCGATGTATGCCGAGAAAACGGCCGTTGGTCTGCTGCTGCTAGGCGCACAACCAGATGTCACAGCCTGGTCAAGCGATCATAAAGCCACCGCCTCAGCCCTGGCAGCCTATTTCGGTCAGGTCATACACAACAGCAACGCCTTCAACCACGCTGCCGATCAAATCGCCATCACCCCTGTTCCCGCCAATGAATCACAGCAAATCAGCGGACGTATCATTGCGCTGGAAGATGAACGGAACCAACTGCAATCCGAACTCGAAATCTCACAGGCACGCCTGCTCCAGGCTGAATCCCAGGCTGCCAAATCCAGCAAACAAGCGCGTGATTTAGCAGCCACGCTAGAAGAACTGGAGCAAGTCAGCCAGGATGAACGGGTTGAACTCCTGGAAACTGAAATCGACGCCCTGCGCGAATCGCTCATTGAAGCAGAAGAAGCCATGGCCTTAGCCGCCGCCGACGAACGGGGTCTTAGCACGGAATGGATTATGACGGCTATAACCCGTTACTCCAGCCAACTGGAATCCGCTCAGGCACGCATCGAGGTCTTGGAAGCTGACTTGATGCGCAGAGAACGGGGCGTCACGGATGAAATCGTCATTTCGCTGGCGCAAGAACTGCGCACCCCGATGACCTCCATCGCGGGCTACACAGACCTGCTCTTGAGCGAAATGTTAGGCAATTTAGGGGAAAAGCAGCGCGATTTCCTAAAGCGAGTCAAGGCAAATGTGGAGCGCATGGACGCCTTCCTGGACTTAATTGTGCAGCTCACAACATCTGGCGATATGTTCAGTGAAAGCCATGTAGAAGCGGTGGATGTGCAAACGGTGCTGGAAACGGCCGTTTCCACCGTCATCACCCAAATCCGCGAAAAAAATCTGCACCTCGACATGCAAATTGAGCCAGAATTACCACAACTGTCGGTCAATCGGGAAGCACTGCAACAAATTTTGAGCCATCTGCTAGGCAATGCCTGCCTGGCTTCGGGGCAAAACTCCCGCGTTGCCATTAGCGCCACTGTCAACAAAATACCGCCACCCCAAAACAACGGGCACACAGAACCCATCAGCTTTATGCACCTCGCCATCACCGACAGCGGCGGCGGCATCAACATTAATGACCGCTCTCGTGTATTTGACCCGCAATATCGGGCGGATAACCCTTTAATTGATGGCCTGGGTGATACAGGGGCGGGTTTGGCTGTGGCGCGTACTTTGACAGAAGCGAATGGTGGTCGTGTTTGGATAGAAAGCCAAATGGGTGAAGGCAGCACCCTTTCTGTGCTCTTTCCCATTCTTTCAGAATCGCCCCATGAAAACGGCACGGCAACATGAACGAACAAAGCAGCGTTCAGAATTGGCGCGGTAATCTACTCATTACCAGCGGCGTTATCCTGACGGTGATAATGGCCTTGCTCATGTCGCAAATTGACCTGCTGCAAGTGCAACTGCAACCCACGCCCGTCATGGTCGCCGCCTTGCAGCCCACGGCCGTTTCCAATCCGGATACCAATTCAAAATTAACGGCCGTTTCCCTGCCCACCGCCACCAAAACCCCTGCACCCACCGCCACCACGTCTGGCACAGCCATCGCCACTGCCATTCCTATGCTCATCCGCTGCGGTGAAATTCCCGAGGGCTGGATTGTGTACACAGTGCGCCCCGATGACACGCTGCTTTCACTCAGCGCCTATGCTGGCACGACCGCCGCTGCCATTGCCAAAGCCAACTGCATACAAAATGAAATCGTCTTTGAAGGCATGAACATTTACCTGCCGCTTCGCCCACCCACCCAGGAGCCGTGCGGGCCGCCCGCCTGGTGGGTGCGTTATGTAGTACAGTCGGGAGATACCCTTTCTAATCTGGCAGTACGCACAGGCACGACAGTTTTTGCCATCATGCAAGCCAATTGTATGGACAGCACCTATCTCACTGCCGGGCGCAGCATCTATCTGCCCCGCTATCCATACACACCACCAACCGCCACCCGTATCATTTTCCCAACCTGGACGGCAACCCCCATCATCTGGACAGCTACGCCGACCCTGCCTGTGCCAACGGTAACGGCCGTTTTCACCCCCACACCAATCAGCACCCTCATCGCCACCGCAACCGCCACCCACACGCCTAATCCGGGCAGCACCCAAACCGCCACACCCGTCAGCCCCACGCCGACCGTCACCAACACCCCCGTACCCACAACGGTAACACTCTCTCCGACACCGGCGAACACGGCTACATCTCAACCGCCAACCAACACACCCATACCGCCCACAGCAACGGCCGTCCCCCCCACCAATACACCCGTGCCGCCCACAAACACACCTGTGCCAGCCGCAACAGCCACCACAGCCCCGTAGCTAACCATCAACCATTGTTCTTCCCCAACGCATTCGCCACATGATGCACCAGTCGCTCCGCAACGGCCGTTTTACTCAACAACGGCATCTCCTCCAACACCCCCGCTGAACTGAGCAGCACCACCCGGTTGGTATCGACGCCAAAACCAGCGCCATCCGCCAGCACATCATTCACGGCAATCAAGTTCAACCCTTTACGCAGCAGCTTCTGCCTACCATACTCAAAGGCATCATGTGTCTCCGCCGCAAACCCCAAGGACACACGCGGATAGCCCGTTTTCTCTCGCTGTTCTTTGACCGCGCTGAGAATATCAAGCGTCACTTCCAAACCAATCGCCAGACCCCAATTTTCGCCCATTTCCGTCTTCTTAATCTTGCGGTCTGACTGGTTTTCAGGACGGAAATCCGCCACGGCAGCCACCATAAACAGGGCATCGGCATCCTGAACGGCCGTTAACGTTGCCTCAGCCATATCAGCCGTTGTCACCACATCTACGCGCGTCACACCCAATGGCACTGGTTCACTAATCGGCCCCGCAATCAACGTCACCTCAGCCCCTGCATCCAGCGCCGCCTGCGCCACCGCCAGACCTTGCTTGCCCGTAGAGCGGTTGCTGATAAAGCGCACCGGATCAAGCGGCTCCCGCGTTGGCCCGGTACTGACCACCACTTTACATCCCGCCAACGGGCCAGTCCGTGCCAAAATCGCCCGGGCTCGCGCAAAAAGTTCTGGCGGCTCCACCATACGTCCCCATCCGCTCAACCCAGATGCCATGCGTCCCTCAGCCGGCCCCACAAATGTCACACCACGCTCGGCCAGCATCATCCTGTTCGCCTGCGTTGCCGGATGCTCAAACATCGCGCCATCCATCGCTGGTGCAATCATGACAGGGCAACGTGCCGCCAACGCCGTTACCGTCAGCAAATTATCAGCGATTCCTTGCGCCAATTTCGCCATCGTATTCGCCGTCGCTGGCGCAATGATGAGCAAATCCGCCGACTCGCCTAAGCCCACGTGGCGCACATGATCTGCCAAATCCCACATGGAAGTATAAACAGGCCGCCCCGTCACCGAACGAAAGGTGAGCGGTGTCACAAACTTTTCCGCCAACTCCGTTAAAATCACATCAACGAGTGCGCCAGCCTGCGTCAGTTTAGAAGCCAGGTCAACCGCTTTGTAACAAGCAATTGAACCGGTAACACCTAATAAAATTCGTTTTTCTTTCAATATCGTAATTGGATTCATGTTTTCTCCCTTTTCCTCAAGTTTACGTTCTCTCACCTAAATCGTAAATATCAATATACCCAAGAAGTTCAATGGGAGCGCGGACAGCCTGTCAGCCCCCCGCGCTTTGCGGTCTGGCAGACCGCGCTCCCAGGTTTTCAAACCTCGCGGCTTCGGCGTGAACTCAGCCGAACGGGGCGACCCGCTCATGGGAACTCTTCAGAAAAGTTAAACTTCTGCCTCAGCGTATGAGAAACGTTGAAGTTTCGCTGATATTTTGGGAGATGTTTTGGTAAAATAGAGACGATTGCGATACGATAGAGTGTTCAAATTACAGGCTACCTGGAGGATTTATTTAGTGGTACGTATCATAAAAATTTTAGGCTTAACGGGATTGGCAACGGCCGTTTTCGGTTCCGTTTTGCCCGTTTCAGCATCAAGATGCACCTGGAATACACAAATTCACACCTTAGTTTGTGTACCCGATCCTAGCGAACCAACCAAACCAGAAACAGATACAAAACAAGAAACTGACCTGCCTGTGGATAACAGTAACTTTGTCCAACCAGATTTCGGCGAAGATTCAATATTTGGGCATCGTTACTATGCCCGTCAAGCCGACAATGCAAATGTCTACTCAGAACCGACCCGTGATTCAGCCATTGTGCGTAATGTTGGCGATGGCTTTTTATTCGTCACGGTTAACAGTTGGTTCAAAAACGACGCAGGCGAAACCTGGTATGAAATCAACCTGGGCGAATACATGCACGAAAGTGACATCAAAATGGTAAATGCTTCTGCCTATCATGGGGTTGAAGTGCTGGAACAACCAGAACGGCCGTTTGGCTGGATTGTCACCCCCGTCATTCCCAGTTCAGCACCCGATGTCGAGCCACCTACCGAAGAAGAAGGCGGTGAAGAACTGCCTCGTCTCACCTTCATCCAGGTGTATGACGCCGTCCTCGGTGAAGAAGATTGGCTGTGGTACAACATCGGCGAAGGGCGCTGGGTTAAACAAACATTTATGAGCCTCGTTGATGTGTCTCCGCGCCCCGAAGAAGTGGGTGAAGACGAATTCTGGACGGAAGTAGACCTGTTTGAACAAACCTTTGCCGCTTATGAAGGCGACAAAATGGTCTACGGTGCCCTCATCTCCTCTGGCCTCAATCGCTGGCCCACCCGCGAAGGCTTGTTCCAGGTATGGGATCGCTGGGAAAAACACAAAATGTCCGGCGCAGAAGGCAAAGTCGATTACTATTTCATCGAAGACATTCCCTACATCATGTACTTTGATGAATTCAATGGCATCGCCCTACATGGCACTTTTTGGCACGACCGCTTCGGCTTCAAACACAGTCACGGCTGTGTCAACATGTCCATCCAGGATGCGGAATGGACTTTCAGGTGGTCAGAGGAAGCGCCCAATGACCTCTGGGTTTATGTACACACCCAAGACCCCATGGTACACCTGGCAGAATTTGGTCATTAACGAGCAGAGAGTGGTCCAATCTTGGAGATTGGACCACTCTTTATAAAATAGCAGTCTGAAAAGCGTTCTCCCCCAGGAAAACGCTTTTTTTATGGAGAACACAATGGATTACATCCCCTGGATACGCAGCAAAGTTGGACATGAAAAAATCATCCTGGTGGTAGCGCTTGTCATTCTGTATGATGAGGAGGGCAAAATCCTGCTGCAAAAACGCGCCAAAGACGAAGAAGTCTGGAGCTTACCGGGTGGTATAATGGAATTAGGCGAATCGGCGGCGGAAACGGCCGTTCGTGAAGCCAAAGAAGAAACGGGACTAGACATAGAAGTTACCTCCCTGTTTGGCGTGTACACAAAATACTCACATCAGTATGGTAACGGCGACAACGTACAGCCCATCGCCATCGTCTTTAACAGCCGTGTCATTGGTGGTGAATTAGAAATAGACGGGCAGGAAACCCACGATTTGTGCTACTTCAAGCCAGAAGAAGCCCCCAAACTCTTCACTGCTCAAAATGATGATATTCTGGCAGACATATGCCAACAGCGCACCGGGAATTATCGTTAAACGCCCCACAAGAACACTTTCGGGTATAATCCCCACGAAAATTCATCCTTCATCCTTTATTTTTGGAGTTCTTCGTGAAAACACGTCAACGTCGGATATTACAACTAATACTGGTGACACTTGGGTTATTGGCACTGAGCTTTTGGGTAAACGGCCGTTTGCAACAAAGCACCATCGCCATCGCCGTTGCCAAAGGCAAACAAATCTACGACATGACTGCCATGTCCAAGGTCGATCTGAACCAGCCAAACCTGCAAGCCCTTGCCCTCGCTGATCCTGAAATTGCCGCCACCCTGGCCGACCATGACTTTGGCTTTCTCGATGCCGTCGCCCTGGGTGCAGGCGAAGCAGCTCCCTGGCAAGACGCAGGCTGCAACGCCCGCAACTGCGCCCATATTTCCCTCTACGACTATGACGCAGGCGATACCGTCAACGCTATCCTCAACCTCGACACCAACACGATCATTGCCCGCTGGAACGACACCAACGCCTTCCCCAGCGGCAGCGAATACGTGCTGCCCAAAGCCATGAAAATCGCCGCCGCCGACCCAGGCGTGCAAGCCGTTCTGGGTGATTTGGGCAATCCCGATCCTGCCATGATCCCCATGTCTGCCTGGCTGGCCGACAACGACTGCCGCGATGAATGGTGCGTCAACCTCACCTACCATGATCCGGCCGGCAGCGGCAAAATCTTCCACATCTTCGTCAACATGGAGCAAAACAAAGTGGTGCGCACCTTCTTCACGCGGGGTCGCGCCGACCTACCCGTCGCTGCGCCACAGCCCCAGCGCTACGATTTCAGCGACGGCTGCCAAGAAGACCTCTACGGCTGGAACGTCTGCTGGGAGATGACCGCCAACGACGGCGTCAACTATTACGACGCCTCATTTAACGGCACAGACATCTTCGAGAGCGTCAAACTGGGTCAGGTGGAAGCATGGTATCCCAGTTGGCCCGGTGGTTATCGGGATGAAGTTGGCTTTCGTGGTTCTGTGCCGCCTTTTGGCCCTACAGAATTCACGGATTTTGGCGACGGCTTTGAAGTACGCCAGCTGTTTACCGAGTTCACTCATTGGCCCAACTGCATCTGCTGCTACCGGTATGAAGAGTTTATGCGCTTTTACGAAGACGGCCGTTTTCAAATCGGCTTTGTCTCCCATGGCCCCGGCTGTGATGATCTCTCTGTCTACCGCCCCTTTTATCGCGTTGACTTGACCCTGGATGGTCGCGGCGGCGACGACGTGTGGGTCTGGGACACCAACCAATGGGTCGAAGTGACCGAAGAAACGGAATTCCACCCCTTCGTCGATGACCTTTCGCCCGACAGCGAAAAACTCGCCACCTTCGACGGCGATACTCACTACCGTTGGCAAATGTTCCGCAGCGATCCGCTTGGTCTGGACGAAGCACGTGTTTTCCTGCTCGATTACAAAGAAGGTGAAGGCGACGGCCCCATCCCCCCTGGCCCTGGTGATGTCTTTATGCCGCCGCGCCAATGGCTCGATGGCGATCCCGTTTCTGGCGAAGACCCTGTGCTGTGGTGGATACCGCTGCTCAAAACCAAACAGAGCAATCCCGTCTGGTGCCAGCCTGACCCTGAACCAGGTGTCAACATGTGTGAAACGATTCTGGAAGCGCGTCCGGCGGGTGAACTGGTGCAGCCGACTGAAGAAGAACTCGCCGCAATGCCTACTGCCACGGCAACGGCCGTTGCTGGCGATACCCCCACACCAGCCCCAACAAACACCCCCCGCCCTGTGCAAGGCGAAGATGCCCAAGACATCATCCTAAACTCCGGCTGTGGCTCCTGTCATAAAATCGGCACACTGGGGGAAGCCCATAAAGTAGGGCCAGACCTGTCCAACATCGGCAACATCGCCGCCACGCGCATCGAAGGTATGACGGCAGAAGAATACATTTTACAATCCATCGTCGATCCCAATGCCTACATCGTCACCGACTGCCCCAACACCCCTTGTATTGCCAACATCATGCCCCGTGACTACACCAGCCGCCTCAGTCCAGGCCAAATCGACATCATGGTCGCCTATCTGCTGACCCAAACAGACGATTCCGTGCCGCTGCCGGGTGATCCGGGCGATGCCTTCCCCGCGCCCAAATCAGTCTCAAACGCCAAGAATCAGGTGGCAAACAGCATCATGTCTCCCACATTTCAACTGTTCCAGGTGCTGCTCATCATCATCTTCTTTCTGCTCACACTTTTCTTGCTGCTCAAACTCCCCAACGATGATGACTAACCTTGTTCCACGCTCTGCGTGGAATACCCACCAGCACGCTCTGCGTGCTACTACGACGCAGAGCGTCAAAAAAAGCACATTCCACGCGGAGCGTGGAACGAGAATTGAGTACTCTTGTTCTGCGTGGAATACTAACCAGCACGCTCTGCGTGCTACTACGACGCAGAGCGTGGAACGAGGATTACCAATCGGTCTCTACATCCAGCAAACTTTTAAGCCCTGCATAGTTCCGTGCGCTGGAATAACGCCAATACTCCGGCTCATCAACCCACCCCCGTTTCACAGGATTATTGTGGATATAAGCTACTTTTTGCTGCATCATTTCCAAGCTCTGAATTCTCTGTGGGTGCGAACCTTCTTGCCAAAATTGATAATCCCGATCACCCTTGTATGCTTTTTTATTCACAACAAGCTGCTCAAGTATAAATTGCGCATCTCGTGCCTTATATCGGTCAATTATTTGTCGAGCTGTATAGGATTTGAAGTTCCCCATTTCTTTTGAAAGGTCAGGAGATGATGCTATCAAATGCAGATGGTTTTCCAGGATAACGTAAGCGTACAATACCATTCGACCAGATTCTTGCAAAAAACGAAGAGAGTTCAAGAGGATTTCGACAACATCGGGGTCATTAAAAAAAGGGAGCCAATTCACAATTGTTGCCGTGAGGAAATAGGGGACATCATTATCAAAAATAGCATACCTGCTTCTCGCCATCTTACTCTCCAATCTATATCTTGTTCCACGCTCTGCATGGAATACCAATCAGCACGCTCTGCGTGCTACTACGACGCAGAGCGTCGGCAGGTGCATTCCACGCGGAGCGTGGAACGAGAGTTGCGCAGAGCGTGGAACGAGGGTTAGCGGTATTTTTCGCGGAGGGCGCGTTCCATGCGGCGTTGGTCGTCTTTTTTGGCGAGATCCTGGCGTTTGTCGTGCTTTTTCTTGCCTTGCGCGAGGGCGATTTCGACTTTGGCACGGCCGTTTTTCAAATAGAGCTTCGTAGGCACAATTGTCAGACTCTTTTGTTGGACTTGAGCAATTATCTTGGCAATTTCGCGGCGATGGAGCAAGAGTTTACGGGGACGCACCGGATCATGATTCTGAATATTGCCATGATCATAAGGAGCGATATGCGCTTCAACCAGCCATAACTCCCCATCCCGCTGCTGCACATAGCTGCGCTGCAAACTCACCTGGTTGGCACGTACCGACTTGATTTCAGTGCCAGTTAGCACCAACCCCGCTTCAAACGTTTCGATAAGAAGATAATCAAACGTTGCCCGTTTGTTTTTTGATATGATTTTGATGCCACTCTGATTGCTACTCATAATGCTGTCGTTGTGTCTTCAAGATAGAGATAGAGTGTAGAGATAGAGATTCTACCAATCCTCTATCTCTACACTCTATCTCTATCTAATTGCTTACTGTCCTGTTTGTAAATATTCAATCGCGCGTTCTAACTGGGTATCCCCTTCACCGCCCAGCGTAAAGGTATCAGGTGAAGGTATTTCAATATCTGGCGTAATGCCTTCTTCGCTAATGGAGACATTGGCTGGCGTATACCACCGGGCAATCGTCACCCGCAGTTCTGAGCCATCAGACAATTGGTGAAGCTGCTGCACGGAACCTTTGCCAAAAGTCGTTTCACCAATAAGGATGCCACGGCCGTTATCCCGAATGGCACCTGCTACTATCTCAGAAGCACTGGCGCTGCCCGGATTGACCAAAACCACCAGCGGAAAGCCTTCGCCTGCGTCACCCGTATCGGCCACAAAATCCTTGTCTAGCCCTTGATTGTTCCGCTCAAACAGCACAACACCTTCTGGTAAAAACAAATCTGCTATAGAGACGGATTGATCCAAAAAGCCGCCTGGATTATCACGAAGATCAAAAATAATGCTGGCAGCCCCTTGCGCTAACAAGTCAGCCAGGGCTTCTTCTGTGCGCTCCATCGCATTGGCGTTAAATTCGCTGAGATGGATGTAACCAATATCCTCACTTACCATTTTAGAGTCAATAATGGGAATTTCAAAGCGAGTGCGCGTGATGGCAATTTCCAATTCTTCTGCCTCTTTAGGCCGAAAAACGGTTAGCACGACTTCTGTGCCGCGAGGCCCGCGCACCAGGAGCAAGGCTTCATCCAGTGACAAATCTGTAATGTCTTCCCCATCGACGCGAATAATTAGATCACCGGCTCTGAGACCGGCCGCTTCGGCTGGCTGCCCGGCAATGGGGCGCACAATTTCAAGCAAGCCTTCATCGTTTTCGCGGACAAATGCCCCGATGCCTTCCACGGAGCCGCCCATATCCTCACGCATCCGCGCCGCAACGTCGGGACGGGTAAACCGGGTGTAATCATCGTCCAGGGTTTCCAGCGACCCGCCAATGACAGCATACAAAAGCGCTTCTTCGTCGGGCATTTCACCATCGAATTCGGATTCAACAATGTCCCATGCTTCGTTGAAAATGGTAAGATCAATATCTCCGGCATCGGTGATAGGTGGTTTTTTCGGGGTGTCAGTGGGAACGGCCGTTGCTTGTACTGGTTCTGTCGCCGCTTCAGATTGTTGGTCGGGAACGGCCGTTGCGATCACAGTCACTTCTACAGCCACAGGCACTTCAACCTCGCGCGTCACTTCCATAAATTGCGTCACCGTTTCCGTAAGCAGTTCCGGCTCCGCACTGGCTCGACCAATGGCAAAACTAACCGCTGAAAAACCGCCGCATAAAAGCAGGGCGACAACGGCCGTTATCGCCAACGTTACCCAATTTGTTGCCCGTGCCGGTGAAACTTCTTTTTCGTCCATAGAAAATCCTTTGTGAAGGTTGCAGGGTTGCAAGGTGGCAAGGTGGCAAGGTGTCTAGTTACATTGCCACCTTGCCACTTTATTGCTCTCCGTTCTGCAAAAACTCAATCGCTCGATTCAATACTTCATCACGGCCGTTTTCAATCGCTTCTTGTGTCACTTCCACCAAAATATCTGGCTGCAAACCCTGTTGGTCAATCTGATTTCTATTTGGCGTAAACCAGCGGGCAGATGTCACATGCACCGATGAGCCGTCGCTCAGGTCATACACAAGCTGCACAGAGCCTTTGCCAAAAGATTGGTGATCACCGATCAACGTGGCGCGATCCCGGTCTTGCATCGCACCCGCCACAATTTCTGAAGCACTGGCCGTACCCCCATTGATGAGCACCACCAGCGGCAAAGCAGGCACGAGCGTCTCTTCCGTTGCCAAATACTCTTTTTCGCCTTCATCTTTAGTAATCTGGTACAAAATCGGGCCATCATCCAAAAAATGATCAGACACATCAACGGCCGCAGTCAACAAACCACCGCCATTATTCCGCAAATCCAGGATCAGCGATTCTGCACCTTCATCAAGCAGCTTGTTTATCGCTTCTGCTACTTCGCCACTGCTTTCACCGCTAAATCGTGCCAGCCGGATGTAGCCAATATTGTCCTCATCCCCCACAATGCGAGAAGAAACTGACGGGTCAAGAATGTCGCCCCGCACAATTTCCAACACCACAGATTCCTCTTCGCCTTCGTGAATCACAGTCAGGCTGACCACAGTGCCTGTCTCGCCACGAATCATATCACGCACTTCAACCACTGTGATTTCTGGAGTAATCTCCACGCCATCAACCGCAATCAACACATCTCCAGTCAACATGCCAGCTTTTTCAGCCGGATTGCCCGGGATGGGGTCCAGGATGATGGGGCCTCCTTCTTCGGGGCGGGACAAGGTGGCGCCAATGCCACCAAAATGACCTTGCAGCGACTGTCGTTCTTCCTGGCGCACAATTGGTTCAATGAAGATGGTGTAGGGATCGTTGAGGTTTGCCATAGAGCCACGAATGGCGCCATAAGCCAGGTCTCGAGGCACAGGCATATCGCCGATAAAACTTTCACCGATACGATCCCAGGCTTCCCAAAACACATCAAAATCGTCCCGCTGGCGAACCAGCGTGCCGCCTGTTTGCAGTTCTACAAAATCATTGGTGAAATAACCGGCTACAAAGGCACTAGAAGCCAGCACGACGAGCATGATAAGGGCGAGTAAATTACGTGTTCTATCGGACATAATTTCAATAGGTTTAAGAGTGGCAATGTTGCAGGGTAACTAATACAAACTTCATCACTTTTCAACCCTGCAACTCTACGACTTTTAACAAAAAAATCTGGAAAGAACTGACCTATTAAACATCAATTCCATCCAGATTGAGTGTTCAAGATTTTGTGATTTTAACACAGGTGTTCGAGAGGGCAATCTACGCTATAATTGCATTAACCTTTCACGCTGTAACCATAAAGCAGCACACCTGCTTTATGTGGGGAAAAACGCCCTTGCCCCACCCAATAGTGTGAATGAAAATGAGATGCCCTTCATCATGAAACGTATTTGGCGCTGGTGGCTTGTAGCCACGTGTGTATTGTGTTTTATGTTGTCCGGGGGTCAGAAAACGGCCGTTATCGCCCAAGACGAAACAGCCACCATCGACGAACAAGCACGACAATTACTGAACGCGATGAGTGCCTCTGAACGGGTCGGTCAGGTTTTCCTGGTTCCTTTTGTAGGAGACAGCGCCCCCGTGAACAGCGATATTGCTGATTTGATACTCAACTATCATATCGGCGGTGTGGTGCTGCTGACGGAAAATGACAATATCACCGGCTACGATAACCTGCAAAACACCCCCGTCCAACTGGCTGAACTCAACAACGATTTACAGCGGCTCTCCTTATCTGGCTACACAACGGCCGTTCTCCCGCCAGAACCAGATGAAAACGGAGAAATCCCAGCTAACACCACTCCAGAACCATCCCCCATACCACTGCCAACGCCCCTGCCCATCTCATCCAGAACATCCCTGCCCCTGTTCATCGCACTCAGCCAGGAAGGAGATGGCCCTGTTTACAGCGAAATTTTCAACGGCTTGAATCCGCTGCCCAACAACATGGCAGTGGGCGCGACCTGGAATCCTGAAAATGCCGCAGCGGCAGGCCGCATCACCGGCAGCGAACTCAATGCCATCGGTGTCAACATGCTCTTTGGCCCTGTGCTTGATGTGTTAGCCAATCCCTCCACGCTCGACGGGAACGGGTTAGGCACACGCGCCTTTGGCGGTGATCCGTACTGGGTTGGTTTGATGGGACAGGCTTATACACGCGGGGCGCATGAGGGCAGCAACGGCCGTTTAGCCGTCATCGCCAAACATTTTCCAGGCATCGGCAGCAGTGACCGCAGCCTGACAGAAGAAATCCCCACCGTGCGCAAAACATTGGCAGAATTGCAAAAAGTAGAACTGGCTCCCTTTGCCGCCGTCACAGGAGGTGCTGCGACAGAAGAAGAAGCGGTAGACGGACTGCTCACCTCCCACATTCGGTATCAGGGATTCCAGGGCAACATCCAAACCTCCACCGCCCCTTTCAGCTTTGACAGACAGGCGATTAGTTCCCTGATCGCGCTGCCGGGATTTGCTGACTGGTATGCAAAAGGCGGTATGATCGTGTCCGATGCCCTGGGCGTGCGTGCTGTGGAACGTTATTACGACGACACCGAACAAGAGTTTCCCCACCGTCGCGTCGCCAAAGATGCTTTTCTGGCAGGCAACGATTTGCTGGTGCTGACTGACTTTGCCCTGGGCGACGCGCCTTACGAGCAGCAGTTAGAAAACATTCAAAATACCATCCGCTGGTTTGAAGAGCTATACGAAACAGACCCCACCTTCAAGCAGCGGCTCGATGAAGCGGTGCTGCGCATCTTAAAGGCCAAGCTACGCCAATTTGACCAGGATTTCAGCGAGGAGAATGTGCTGGTGGCTGTGGATGTTATGGGTGAGACGGTGAATCAGGGGGAAACGGCCGTTTACGACATCGCCCAACAAGCCGTCACCCTCATCTCACCCAGCCCGGAACAACTGCTCGAGCGGCTGCCCAGTCCGCCCGGCCCGGAAGACCGCATCATCATCTTCACCGACATGCTCCAGGCCCAGCAGTGCAGCAGTTGTGAGCCGCAAGCGTATATTCAGGTCGATGCCCTGGAGAACCAGATTCTTTCACTTTATGGCCCTGAGGCCAGCGGTCAGGTGCAGCCTGAGCAAATCGTCAGCTACAGTCTGGCTGATCTGGCTGCTTTCCTGGCGGCCGGCAGTGAGCCAATCGTGCTGCCCACACCAACGGCCGTTCTCACAGCCACCATCTCTCCGGAAAATAACAACCCCGATTTGATTGGGAATGGCGAAACCAGCCTGACACCGGAGCCAACTGCCACCATCATCCCAGGTTATCTGGTGCAAGAAAGCTTCAAGGAAGGCGCTGACTGGATTGTGTTTGCCATGCTGGAAGAATCAAATCTGGAACCAGTTCATGAATTTTTGGCACAGCGGCATGATTTATTCCGCAATTCGCGGCTCATCGCCTTCTCTTTTAACGCGCCCTATTTCCTGGACAGCACCGAAATCAGCAAATTAACCGCCTACTATGGCGTGTACAGCAAAGTCAATGCCTTCATTGATGCGGCGGCGCGTGCTTTATTTTTGGAACTGCCGCTGACAGGTCGCTCGCCGGTCAACATCGAGGGGGTAAGCTACCAAATCAGAACACAGACCAATCCCAACCCCAACCAGGTTATTGAGCTTTACATCGCCGACAATGCGGGTGTGACCCAATCGCCAGCCAGTGATGCGCCATTGGAAACGGCCGTTGGCGATACCCTCCATCTGCAAACCGGCACCATCACCGACTACAACGGCAACCCTGTACCCGATGGAACGCTGGTGCAGTTCATCCAGGTGGATCGCATTCAAGGCACTGTCAATATCATCGCCGAGGTGCCCACCAGCAATGGCATTGCCCGGCTCGACTATGTGCTGGAAGCACGGACAGGGCCTGGTAAATTCAGGATAACGGCCGTTTCTGGTGAT
>JACSSI010000645.1 GCA_014879345.1 Anaerolineae bacterium
CACGAATTTCTTTTTCGCGTTAATTCGCGTTAATTCGATGCAAAATCCTTGTTTTTTATACAAGCAGTTTATTCATAAGGTACTATTTACCTGTCTAAACAAGCGTCAAACTATGTTACACTGTTAGACAAAGTAAGAGTAATCCAGTTAAAAAACTCAACTATATCAATCAGATTGCCAGAAGTAACGACAGTCGTTGGGAGGGATTTATGCGTAACCGTGCTATTTTACTACCAATTGTCATCATCCTCGTTGTTGTGGCCGCCATCCTGCTAGCCCTCACGGCCTGGACAGACTTTTCGTCAGGCATTGCCATATTTATATACGCTCTCCTGATCACCGGTATTCTGCTAGTCATATTTGGTCTTTGGTATAAAAGGAACGCCTACATTCTGGTTGATGAAATGGACGCTGCCGTCATTTTTTACAAAGGCACGAATAACTTTGCCTATTTTATTGACTCCAAACCCAGCGGCCCGGTGGCTCCAGACAGACCCTATAATTTGCACAACTCACGCAAGCTAAACCAACGGCTGCATAAAAAGGATCCCTTTCATCATTACATCAATCCATTTACGGAACGGGTAGAGTCTCGTGCTTCAAAACGGCCGTTATCAGTAGAAGGCACCGTCCATCAAATACGCACCAGAGAAGGGGTATCTGTCAATATTACCTATTCAGTTGGTTACAATCTTGATGTCACCCTCATTCGCCCCAAAATAGAGTATAAAATTGCCAGAGCCATCCCCAATTATCATTCAAACATGATACGAGGGCGTGTGATTCACTCCTTACGTTACATGATTGAACAAAAAAGCGTCTCTGAACTCTACACCACAGATGCCATCAAAAAACTGGAAGTTGAACTTCGCCATGAAGTCACAAAACGGGCGCAAGGGCTTGGCTTCCAGGACATTGCCCAAACTGATGTCAAACTTGGGCCAATCCAGGTTCCCCATGATGTCGAAAAAGCGATTGAAGAGGCACATGAACGAGAGCTACAAACGGAAACGGCCGTTAAAGCCCTGGAACAGATCAAAAGAGCCATCAACGAATACGAAGACAAAGACATCGAACGATTGGCAGAGCTAGAGCGCCTGCGCATTTTAGATCAACATGGCGGCACACTCTCCTACGAAATGTCCAATTTGCGCAAAACCATCGAGAAAAACAAAACCAGGCGCACAATCAAAGACAACAACAACCCCAATTAAAAATTGGAGATTGGAGATTGGTTTCGACCTAACCTCCAATCTCCAATCTCTGTCATTTTCAGCCAATCAAACTGCCCACCCCCAACCACAACTGATACAAACCAAAAAACAAAAGCGCCAACGCAGACGCCACACTTAAAACACGGCTGACACGCGGATCCAGGTTTTTAGCAATGGCAAACAACGCAATAAACGCCATAAAACCGCCAATTAGCATCACATAAAAACCAGCCATAAAACTAAGGCCATGCGTCGGCGACTGCCGCCAACCAGCAATCAGCAGCGGCCCGCCAATCGTTCCCCAAAAAATATAAGGATTAGGGCTGAGACCATTCATCAAAGCTGCTTTAACAATAGACTGGTTAGTGACATTGACCGGTGGCACTGCCAAAGAAACTGTGTTTTTATAAGAACGGTAAGCTCCCCAGGCCAGATACAACAAAAACAAACCACCCAGCACCTGCATCCCGTTCAAAAACCAATCAGGCGTACGTGTCAATACCAATAGTACCAGTAAAATTATCGGGCCATCACTCAGCAATGGTGCAAACGCCGCCAACAAGGTACGCCGCCACCCATTCGCAATGGTCTGTGACAATAAATAGGCTTGAAATGGGCCAGGCTGTGCTGCCGCCGAAAAACCCAAAACCAAGCCGCGTGTCAAATAAGCAAACATATTTCATCCTGGTAATAACAAGTTTTCCCCTAATCTAACACAAAGCGGTAACTGGCGTATATAATCACTCATCAGAAACAGAGTTCATCACATGAGCAAAGAAGAATAGTTATGTATAAAGTCATAATACCAGAACGAAAAAGCTTAATACGAGATACCACAGCTGGGCTAACATTTGCAGTGGTCAATATTCCGCAAGCGATGGCAAACGCCTTGTTGGCAGGTGTCAACCCTGTGCTGGGTTTATATACCCTCATGATTGGCACACCGCTTGGCGCTCTGTTTACCGGCGCTGTCTATATGAACGTCTCCACTACCAGCGCATTATCGGTGGCGGCCGGGGATGCCTTACTTAACGTGCCATCCGGTAGTAAAGCGGTCTCGTTGGCAGCGTTGGTGCTGATGGTGGGAGTGGTGCAACTGTTGGCTGGTGTTTTCAAGCTGGGGTCGTACATGCGCTTTGTTGCCAAATCGGTGATGGTCGGTTTTGTTACTGGCGTGGCGCTGCTTATTATTTTAGGGCAGGTTAGCGCTTTAACGGGATACAATAGCCCATTTAGCGGCAAGGTTTTAAGTTTTGCAGACACCCTCCTGCATTTCCGTCAATATAATATGCCTACCTTTTTTATTGGGATGCTGACGATACTCGTTATTATTGGCATGGCTTATACGCCGCTCAAAAAATTTGGTTTTATCATCGCCATTATTGTCGCCACTCTTGCGGTTCAACTGTTTAATCTAGATTCGGTGCTATTGGTGAGCAGCATTGCCACAATTCCTGACCAATTATTTAATTTTAGTTTGCCTACGTTCTCGGCAATGCTAGGATTGGCACCTTCTGCTGTTGCGGTGGCGATTATTGGCTTGGTGCAGGGTGCTGGTATCACCCAAACTTTTCCAAATCCTGATGGAAAATATGCTGATGTGTCTCGTGATTTTGTGGGCCAAGGATTATCCAATATCGGCACCAGTTTTTTCCAGGGCATTCCTGGTGGCGGCTCCATGTCTGGCACGGCGCTAATGGTGAATACCGGCATGGTGTCTCGCTGGGGGAATGTGTTAGCTGGTTTGTTTGTCATTCCGCTGGTGCTGATATTGTCTAATTTTATTGAGCTGATTCCGATGTCTACACTGGCAGGTCTGCTGATTGTGGTGGGGTATCAAAGTATTCGCCCAGAAGATATTAACCTGGTATGGCAAACTGGCGCTATTCCCCGCATTGGTATGGGCTTGACGCTTATCGCTACGTTGACTCTGCCTTTGCAGTATGCGGTGTTTGTGGGGATGGCAGTCTCTATTTTGTTGTATGTCTTCCGCTCGTCGAATCAGGTGAGGGTGGTGCAGTTGCAATTGGTTCCCAATGGCTATCCCATTGAAATAGCTGTGCCGGAGAAATTGGAAGACAATCAGGTGGTGGTTTTAAACACTTTTGGCAGTCTCTTTTTTGCGGCGGCAGCTACATTTGAAAAGCAGTTACCCAAGGTAGAGAACGCGCAACACGCCGTCGTTATCATCCGGCTGCGTGGACGCGATGATGTGGGCAGTACGCTGCTGGCTGTGTTGGAACGGTATCATGTGGATTTGAAGAAGAACAACGGCCGTTTACTTCTCGT
>JACSSI010000646.1 GCA_014879345.1 Anaerolineae bacterium
GGCAGTGAGCCGTTCTTGTTCTGTAAATAATTTGGAGTTTTGAATGGCAATGGCAAGCTGCCCGGCTAAGGTAACAAAAGCAGGTAGACTATCGTTGGTAAAGGCATGTGGCTGGTCACTTTGCAAATCGAGTACACCGACAACCTGATCACCAATTAACATAGGAACGGCCGTTTCTGAGCGCGTATCAGGTAATAATGGATTAGGCCGGAACGAACTGTTATCTCTAGTATCTTCAACAACAACTGCTTGCTTATTAAAGGCGGCAGAACCATTCAGTGAATTCTGGTCGATAGGTAACGTATGCCCCGCTTCTAACAGCTTTGATCCAGCATGACCATCACTGGCTCGCAGCACTAGGTCTTCTTGCTCTTGGTCAGAGAGGTAGATTTGCACCTGGTACAGCCCAAATTGATCCTTCATCAACGTTGTGGCTTCAACCAATACCTCATTCACATTATGAGCCTGTGTAATCTGGCGGCCAATTTCAGCCGCCAGATTTAAGTCTTGGGTTCTAGCCGCTACCCGTTGTTCCAATTCCTGCTCATAATTGCGCACTTCCGTCACCATCTTTTGGAAGTCTTGAGTCAACTTCCCAACTTCATCATTTCGCTGCATGATGGGTTGCAATTCCAATTCTTTTTCGCTGAGTGCTTTTGACGAAACACCTTGTGATGTAACAAGCTGGACATATTCTGTTAGCTGCACCAGGGGACGTGATATACGCGCGGTCTGCACATACGCAATCAATACACTCACCAAAAAAACAAAAGAGACAAGAATAACTTGATTGAAAATAACAGATCGAATACGATCTGAAATAATCCCCAAATTCATACCCACATGAACCTTACCTGCTGTACCCGCTAACACAGGCGCGGAAATATCAATAAACTCATCCTTATCTGCAATTTCCAGGTTCTGAATAACAAATTGATCGGTCTCTGTTGCCACAACATCCCGCACTTCTTGTGGTATTTCTGGCACAAATGTGTGGCTGATGAATTCGTTCTCATCATTCACCACAAATATGTAGGCAACACCTGTGTCCGGATCAAGGAAAGAATCAATTCTTGATTGAATGGTTGAAGTATCGCGGTTGAGTAAAAGCTCTGTACTGGTGTTCGCTATGCTTTCTGCAATATCTGAACCACGATTAATAAACTCATTCGTCAGATTGGCACGCAAGCTGAGGCTTGAAACCACAGTGGTAACAATAACAACCAGTGCAAAAAGAACAACAATGGTAAATAAGTTTCTTTGTAGAAGTTTTGGCGTGTTCGTTCTCATTGTTGCCACATCTCCCAACTGGTTAAAGGCACAAATTGTCCTTCATCCACTACCGTATAGTAGACAGTGCTTAATCCCTGGTTACTGTTTTGTCTAGAACTGTCAAAATTCACCAGACTGTCAATGCCAATATCAAGGAAATCAATACCCTCGATGGCTTCATCAATATCTGCTCGCTTAGGGTTTTCTCCAATCCGTTCTAGAACTTCGACAAGTAACTTCGCATTCAAGAAACCTTCAAAACTGACAAAGCTGTACCGCTGCGGTGAATAATTTTCCTGAACAGATTCATTTGGGAACTGGGGATTGTGTTTATCCATCAGTTCCAGATATTCATTTACCGCACTTAAAGATGTATCTGTATAACTGGGTACAACCTGGGAATTGATCAAATTTGTTGTGTAATCTTTGCCTGTTTCTTCTCCAGCTTGTAACAGCAGGTTGAGCATGTTCTCGCTGCCAACAAAGGACAAGTTGGCAATGGGGATATCCCAGCCATTGTCACGTGCATCGCGGATAAAGCCAGCCGCTGGTTCGTAAGCCCCTACGATGATAATGGCATCTGGATCACCTGCTCGTAGAATGTCTATTTGTTCTTGATAGTTATCTGTAAAAGCCGAGTTTCGGGCATAAGTGGCTTCAGCAGCGATATCAAGACCATATGTTTCTAGTGCCCGTTTGACACCATCCCAACCGCTTCGCCCATAGGCATCTGCCTGATACAAAACGGCGATATGGTCACGATTAATGGTGTGGAAGTTTTTGACTAACCCGGCCGTTTCATCACGGTATGAGGCACGCAGGTTAAAGACATATTCATTATAAGGTGCTTCTCTTTGGGGTTGTGCGCCGGTGAACGGGAAGAGAAGGTATATTGAGTCAGACTCATATCGTTTGAGCAGTGGCAAAATGCGGGTGACTGTTGGGGTGCCAACATAATTGAAGAGCAAAAAAACGTGATCATCCTCTATAAGTGAAATTGTGTTGTCAATAGCGGGGTCTGGGTTGTAGCCATCATCATAAGCACGTAGGTTGATTTGGCGGCCATGGACACCACCGTTTTCATTTACTTCTGTGAGATAGGCTTGCGCCCCACGGTATAGTTCAATGCCTAAGCCTTGAGATGGTCCATCGAAGGCGGCTGAGATGCCAATGGTGATTGCGTCATCGGTGACGCCTGTTTCTGATGGAGAGGATTCCCCAATTGGTGCTATGTGGCTCACGGGGGCAGGACTGGTCTCAGTTTGCACGGTAGTGTTTCCAAAGATATTGGCGATTTGCTCTTTTTGAAGCTGCCAGATAATCAAGCCCAGAATTACTATCAAAATGATAGCAACAAGCCAGGGTAATAATCGTCGCTGGGATGGCGGGTTATTTTGTGGTTGTTGTTTTTGTGCATCGTTGAGGTTCATAAGCGTATCCTGATAATATTAAGACCTTATTTTGTTGTAAGAAGGGTCTCGTCTCCTGTCAGTTCATTTTCTAAGTAAATATAGGTTTCTAAACCTAGCGCCTGCCCTATTTCGCGGGCGGCCGTACGTAGCACAGTTTCTGCATCAGGGGCGGCATATACGCGGTCAGATACTTGGCGCAGAATTTGCTCGCGTTCGGCTCTAGTTGAAGCTTCTTGGTAGAGTCGTTGTGATTGAGCAACGGTTGCTGCCTGCCCCGCTAAACTCATGATTTGGCGTATATCATTTTCTTTCATGTGATACATATACTCTGAAAGGCCGAAAACAAATCCAATCCATTGATCCCCCGCAACCAGGGGAATAATGATAACTGAACGCACACCTAACCCTTCGGAAAACAATCGCCTAGCCCCTTCATCTATACGTGGATTTGTCAAGACATCATCTATGACGTTGGGGATATCCCTATTTAAGAATTGGGTGCCAGGAAACGCGGCAAATGGGAAAGTGGTGCCAACATCTACTAAAGGTATGCTGTCATCAATTCCCCAAGTAGCGGTTGCCGTTATTGATTCTGGGGGAGTATCTTTATCTTGCCATGGCTTATCAAAGAAAAGAAGACTAGCGCGGTCTAAGTTTTTGAGGGCGGTAGCCTGGACAAACGCTGCCAAAATATCTGTCATTGTTGTAGCGCGTACGACATTTTCACTGCCAACAAACAAGGCGTCTGTTTGGCTGCGTGCCATTTCTGTTTCTTCAAAGAGGCGGGCGCGGTCTAATGATTCTGCGACCTGGG
>JACSSI010000647.1 GCA_014879345.1 Anaerolineae bacterium
ATTGGCCGTCCCGTTGATTTGCGGCAGCAGCTTCAGCCCCAGCGCCGCTACCTGCTGAAGGTGGATCGACTAGATACGGCCACTGAGCCTGCCGAATCGGCCACTGAGCCTGCCGAATCGGCCACTGAGCCTGTCGAATCGGTCACTGAGCTTGCCGAAGTGTCCGTTTCGACAAGCTCAACGGCCGTTTCCTCTGAATTGCTCGCTTTGCAGTCAACCATGCAACTGGATCAGGTGCGTCATGAGATTGTTTTTTGGGGGAGTGAGGAGGATGGGCTGTTAACGGCCGTTCTCGACATCTTACGCCGCCACAACATCCACATCCAGTCTATCACCGCCACACCGCCCAGTTTGGAAGAGGTGTTTGCCCACTACACAAAGAAGGAAGAAGGATGAATAAAACCTTGACTCGTCCTTTTCGGAGTGTGTGGGCGTTTTTGGTGCGTGATTATTACGTGGAGACCAGTTACCGCCTGTCGTTTTTGTTTACGATTGGCGGCGTGGTGGTGCGGGCGCTCATCTTTTTCTTCCTCTCTGAGTTTATCGAGGCGGCGACGGGCGGGCTGCTGGGCGATTATGGCGGCGACTATTTTTCGTTTGTCATCATTGGCATTGCCCTCGGCGGCTATTTCAGCACCGGTCTTTCCAGCTTTGCCGATGCGCTGCGCCAATCGCAAACGACGGGGACGCTGGAGGCGATGATTCTCACGCCAACACCCGTCTCCTGGCTGATTATTGGCTCGGCGGCATGGAGCTATGTGTACACGACGTTTCGGGTGCTGATCTATCTGATGGTGGGCTCATTGTTTCTGGGGTTGGATTTGAGCCGGGCGAATTATGCGGCGGCGCTGGTGGTGCTGCTGCTGTCGATTGTCTCGTTTGCCAGCCTGGGCATTATGGCCGCGAGTGTGATTATGGTGATTAAACGAGGGAATCCGATAACGGCCGTTTTTGGCAATGTGTCTAATCTTATCGGCGGCGTTTTTTACCCGGTTGCTATTTTACCGCCGGGGCTGCAACTGATTGCTTATTTGCTGCCCATCACCTATTCCCTGCGAGCCATGCGCGGGGCGCTGCTGGCGGGTGCGACCTGGAGCGAACTCGCGCCTGACCTCCTGGCGCTGTGCCTCTTTTGCCTCGTTTTGCTGCCATTGGCGCTGTTCGTATTTCGCTACGCGGTAGACCGGGCGCGGGCTGAAGGCTCGCTGGCCCAGTATTAACCGGGTGTGCGGAATTGGCTATTGTCGGGGGTAGAAACGGCCGTTATCCTAAAAATACAATGCTCCCCAACATGAAACCAAAATGAAAAGGTAAAGCAAAATTTCGCGTCATCAAAATACTCTTCGTACAATATTACAGTGGTGTTAGCAGAGAGATAGGGCGGTAGTCACCCCCAGATAGTTGCCAATAGGATAGCAATAGTGAAAGAAATCGCACTTTGCGCCTGTTTGCAGGGAGAGAAATCCATAATGAGTGTAGACAGTGCGGTCACGCGCCAAAAGAGCAGTCCCCCAGCCTGGAAAAACATGGTCAAGCCATACCAATCAGCCGATACGCGGCGTAGTATTTGGCAAGTAGTCAATAGCTTTGGTCTGTTGTTTATTCTTTGGGTAGGGATGTATTTTAGTTTGAACGTCAGTTATTGGCTGACTTTAGCCCTGGCTGTGCCTACAGCCGGTATGCTGGTGCGCATTTTCATCATCCAGCACGATTGTGGTCACGGTTCCTTCTTCAACTTGCGCAAAGCCAACGACCGCCTGGGTATGGTTTGTGGCGTGTTGACGCTCACGCCATATTACCAGTGGCGCAAAAGTCATGCCGTTCATCATGCTACGGCTGGCAATCTCAACCGTCGTGATATTCATGATGTCTTTACCATGACCGTTAAAGAGTATCAAGCGGCATCCTTCAAAGACAAGGTTGGCTACCATATTTACCGCAATCCGCTGACGTTATTTTTGGTAGTGCCCATGACTTTGTTTGTGGTGCTGTACCGTTTTCCCAATAAACTATCACGACGTAAAGAAAAAATGAGTGTCTATGTGAATGACATCATTTTGCTCTTTATCGTGGCGATACTCAGCTACTTTATTGGTTTCCGCACGTTTTTGATGCTCTATTTGCCGGTTTTGTTTTTGGCGTCTGGTGTGGGAACCTGGCTGTTTTACGTTCAGCATCAATTTGAAGAAACGTACTGGGCGGAAGATGACGAATGGGATTATTCTTTAGCGGCGCTTGAGGGTAGCTCTTATTACAAATTACCGAAGGTGCTGCAATGGTTTACTGGCAATATTGGCTTTCACCACATTCACCACCTCAGCCCGCGTATCCCTAATTACAAATTGGAAGCGTGCCACAAAAGCAATCCTGAATTGCAGGATGTGACGGAATTAACCATGATTACGAGCCTGAAAACGGCCGCTCTCACGTTGTGGGATGAGGATCAAAAACGGCTAATTAGCTTCAACGAGTTACGCCGCCGGGGATAAAAAAACCTTGTTTAGCTCAAAACCTGACAGGTCTAGAGGGGAACTTTGTCGGAAATGATGGTTTGTATGGCAAAATACTTTTCATTTCACACAAAGTTAGGAGACCTGTCAGGTTTTTTATTCTTCTAGGGCAGCTCGATCCAGAAGTCAAAATCCCAGTTCCACACTTCGTCTTGGAAGGCCGGATGTTGAGGATAGACGAGGATGGTAGCGTGATAGCCGCCGGGCTGCACTTCGACACCATTGGGCCAAAAGAAACGGCCGTTATCTTCCCACCACGGATTACAATCAGGCAAACCACCCTGAAAGACGCAGTAAGCGGCATGGTCTTCCCTATTTTCATAGATGATCTGACCCGAATCTAGCGAAGAAATGGTGAAATCAGCATGATGGATGCCTGCGCCATCCTGCTGCCCAAAGCGCGTATCGGTAATTGCTATACGGAATAGAAACGCATCATCGACGATGACTTCATCTATGACGTATTCTGCTTTGGTGCCGCCGGGTACGTTGTTGGTAATGCGGGGTGGCCCTTCTTGTGCCAGGGTCACAACTTCAGGCGTATCCGTTGGTTCTACGGTTGGCGTTGGGGGGATGTTAACGGAGGGGGGCAGAGAAGCCGGGTCGATATTGCAGTTGATGAAAGCAGCGCCGGCACTGACCCAGCCTTGTTCTCCGGTTTCTGCTACGACTACTTCAAGCCACTGTCCATCGGGAAATCCCAGGGCGGTAAAAGCCAATGGGGTCAATGCTTCATCCAGTGAAAGTTCGCGCAATGGGGGAAAGCTGAGTCCCGGCCCAGAAAACAAATTAACGGACTGTACCAGGGTGCAGCGTGCTTCTTCTTCGCCAACGTCGCCAACGGCCGTTTCCAGAGCAGCCGTAGCCGTGGAATTTTCTGGTGTCGCTGTCGGGCGCTCTGTGGTGCTGGTTGGTGGAACGGCCGTTGCCACCGCCACGGCCTCGTTACGATTGTCTGTTGCGCCATTCTCCGGTGGCGTGTCTGAT
>JACSSI010000648.1 GCA_014879345.1 Anaerolineae bacterium
TTACTCAACCAGGTAAGAAAAATAAAAACAGCCAGATACAAACCAATCCAGAGTAACACTTTGACCGAACGTGAGGGAACCAAAACCGCTATCAGGCCAAAAGCTATGGTCACAGCATAATAACCCAGCACGATTTTCCGCGTAGAAAGACCACTATCCGATAAGCGGAAATGAAGATGATTGCGATCCGCCGACATCGGGCTACGGCCGTTTCGGATGCGGTTGATGGTAAGCCAGGCCACGTCCATGATGGGAATAGCCAGCACCAGCAGCGCAGTTGACAGTTTAGCCGGGGACAAGATGGACAAGGTTGCCATCTGATAGCCCAAAAGATACGCGCCCACAGAGCCTAAAAATATCTTCGCCGGAGCAAAGTTGAAAGGCAAAAAGCCAAGCAAAGCGCCAGCCAAGGCCAAGGGCAGCAGCGGCACGGTTGTCTGCCCCAAACTATAACTGTGCCAGGCAAAAAGCAGCGCCGCGATGGTGCAAACGCCCGCCGCCAACCCATCCAGCCCATCCAGCCAGTTGATGGCGTTGATCATACCTACCACCCAAAACAACGTGAACAGCAAGGCCAACGGCCGCCAAATCCAAATGAGATCGCCATCCACCGTAAAAAACCAGGAGAATGGCGGCGTTGTCCAAACGGCCGTTCCCGGAAACGGGTTCGTAAACACCTCAATAAAAACAAGATTCCACATCGCCAAGGCAGCCGCCAAAAATTGGATGAAGAACTGCCCACGGGGAGAAAGCTCCTTCCAATCATCAATCAAACCGCCGATGACAATGACAATACTGCCCAAAATGACGCCGCCAATGCGGGTGGCATCCGCCGGGTCTGAGGGCGGCAGCAGCCACACCATCAAACAAACACCAACCAGCCACGCGCCAAAAATGGCTAACCCGCCCAGCATCGGAATCCGCCCGACATGTTTGCGCCGGCCCCCCGGTTCCGCCACAATGCCAAAGCGAAACGAGAGCCGTCGCGCCAATGGCGTGAGCAGCAAAGCCGAGATAAAAGTGACAGCCAGGACGATGAAGTATGTCATGTAGGATGGGAGTGTACTGTGATCAGTGAACAGTGTTCAGTGTTCAGGAATCGGTGAATTGAACACTGACAACTGCACACTGACAACTGCACACTGATCAAGCCGTACCAAACTGCCGGTCGCCAGCATCACCAAGACCGGGCATGATGAAGCCAAAATCGTTCAATCTTTCGTCAATTTGGGCGATGTGGATGGGAACATCTGGGTGATTTTTATGCAGCTCCGCAATGCCTTCCGGTGCAGCTAAAATGCCCACAAATTTGATGCGTTTTGCCCCCCACTTTTTGAGGATATCAATAGTCGCCGAGGCAGAGCCACCTGTCGCCAACATGGGATCTAACACCAGGCACACGCCAACTGTGGGTGAGGTAGGCAGTTTGTTGTAATAAGAAACGGGCTGAAGCGTTTTTTCGTCTCGATACAAGCCAATATGCCACACTTCCGCACTGGGCATCATTTCCCAAAAACCGTTCACCATGCCTAACCCAGCCCGCAAAACGGGAACTAAGCCGATTTTGTCTTGCAGTTCATAACCAACGGCCGTTTCCAAAGGTGTTTGTACGATACCTTCCTTAACAGCTAAGTCGGCCGTCGCTTCATAACTCAGCAGCAGCGTCACTTCACGGATGAGTTCCCGAAACTTCTTCGGTTTCGTGGCTGCATCACGCAGCAATGTAATTTTGTGTTTGACCAACGGGTGTTTTGATTCGTAAACCATGCGCTATCCTTTCTCCTATGTAAATGGGGAGCGCGGACATCTTGTCCGCCTTTCGCGGACAAGGTGTCCGCGCTCCCAGGTTTTCATTCATTGTGGTGTGCCCCGCTCATGCAGAACTCCTGTAAAATAAATAATTGATCAGCCACTGGAATACGCAAACGGCCGTTCTTAGCGTATAATCCCACGCAAACGAATCATAGGCAACCAACGAAATATGAGCGAAAAGCCAATAGCCAGCCGAACTATAGCGCCCCACCAGCAAAGCGAAGATAAACGACTCGCTGGTGTCATCCGCCCACAGCGTCTGGCAGAATTTATCGGTCAACAAAAACTGAAAACGAATCTGGGCATCCTCATCGAGGCAGCACAAGTCCGCGAAGAACCGTTGGATCATGTGCTGTTTCACGGGCCGCCTGGATTGGGCAAAACCACGCTGGCTCACGTCGTTGCCAATGAAATGAACGTCAACATCCGCATCACAGCCGGGCCCGCCATCGAACGGGCAGGTGATTTAGCCGCCATCCTCACCAATCTGCGGGCTGGCGATATTTTGTTTATCGACGAAATTCACCGGCTGGGACGCGCCGTGGAAGAGATACTTTATCCGGCCATGGAAGATTTTGTACTCGACATCATTGTGGGCAAAGGGCCTGGCGCGAAAAACGTGCGCCTGAAACTGCCCAAATTTACCGTCATCGGAGCCACCACCCGCCTCGCCCTGATTACAGCGCCGTTACGCGCCCGCTTTGGCGCAGCTTACCGCATGGATTTCTACGAGCTGTTTGCCATCGAAGAGATTGTGATGCGCGGGGCAAAAATCCTTGAAGTTGAGATTGAGCCAGAAGGCGCCACAGAGATTGCGCTGCGTTCACGGGGTACGCCTCGGGTGGCACTCCGCTTGCTGCGACGAGTGCGCGACTACACGCAGGTGCGGGCAGATGGCAGGATTACAAAGGAAACGGCCGTTGCCGCCCTCAACCTCCTGGAAATAGACAACCTGGGACTGGATGATCTCGACCGGCGCGTTTTGCTTGCCATCATTCAAAAATTCAATGGCGGGCCAGTGGGTCTGGATACCATTGCTGCCTCCATCAGCGAAGAATCAGATACCATCATGGACGTTGTAGAACCTTATCTTTTACAATTGGGTTTCTTGGAGCGGACAGCACGCGGGCGCATGGCAACAAACCACGCTTACCAACACCTCAACCTACCCTTGCCCCAAACACAAACCAAACAAATTCCCGAGCAACCAGGACTCTTTGATTCAAAATGATTGCATTTGGTCGTATCCTCATTATCATCGGTATCAGCTTTGTCCTCATCGGCGGTTTGATTTTAATAACCTCCCGTTTTTTCCCCTGGTTAGGCAATTTACCTGGTGACTTAAGTTTTGAAGGTGAAAACTTTAAAGTCTACATCCCCTTTGCCACCATGATCCTCATCAGCATATTGGCTACTATTTTGCTCAATATCTTCATCCGCATCTTCCGCCGTTAAAAAATCAGTAATCGTGTCATGCCCGCCTGCGCGGGCATCCACAGAAGGTGGCAAATGGATTCCCACCTTCGAGGGAATGACAAGTCCAGTGCTGAATAAATTTTTGGCTCTTTAGGATCTGCTGGGGTTCGCGTCATTCTGAACACAGTGAAGAATCCCGTACCTCTGGGATGCTTCGTTTCACTCAGCATGACGAGAGTAAACCCCCATGAAT
>JACSSI010000649.1 GCA_014879345.1 Anaerolineae bacterium
TTGGGCTGTTCATACTTGATGACTTGCTGCGGGTAGGTACCATCATCATTCTTTTTACGTCGATTTTCTCTCACTCGTGGGTTGTCTGGGCGATAGATAGCGGGTCCAGAACGGCCGTCGGTCGTATGCAGCGGCAGCAGCAAACCTGGCACCCGTCGCTGGCCTGGCGCAAATCCCAATGTAACCAGGTCCGCTTCATCCGTGATAGTGCGATAGCCGCGGGCGGCAATGGCGTCGTCACTGATGCCGGATTCTTCTCGCAACATAATCAGATGATTGCTGCTTAAATGGGGAAACTTATTCATTCCGTATGTCAACTTGCTCTGAACCGTTTTCCGGCCTGTTGATCGTCGGCACAGTTACGGCATCCATGTCCCATTCGGGAGAAAGAATAATGTAATAAACGCGAGACAAAAGTTCGGCACGTCGTTCATCACTCACTGGCTGAATACGATTTTCAGAATGGGTTAAATCACTCAATCTCAGCCTCCTCAACCCACAGTGGTAACTGCGGTATCTCTGTATTAGGAGCGGGTAATTCAAGCGCCTGTGCTTTTTCAGAAACCAGGATACGCAACGTATCACTGGGCGTGCGCTGCATTGCCCGCGCTACTTGAATAAGTTGTTCCTTTTCTGCCGCTGTACACCGGGCATTTATACGAGTATTTCTAGTCATCGGTTTTTCTCCTTATCAAAATAAGATTGAAATAAAACTGCCCCAGCATGGGGTCCATGTGGGGCAGTATAACCAATGGCAGTCGGATTTTTATGGACAAGTCCACTGTTCACCGTTTGGTCCAGTAATGGTCCAGTAACGGTTCAGTGAACAATGAAAAGACGAGGTTTCTTAATGCACATCGCCCTCATATGCCACATCATACCAACGTTCGTAAAGGGTTGGTGCATATTTCTTGACTGTTTTCGGAGCCAGGTTCTTATCCGCGCAGGCCTGAAGCTTATCAATGCCGACAAAACTGGCCTGGATATGTTCAGTCCGATAAGCGACCAATTCTTGCAGCTTTTCTAGCGTTCGCGCACTCGGTTTTCCTTTTCGAGGTTTGGCAGCCAATTCCTCGGGATACAGCGGAAAAGAAACGACATCGTACCCAACGCCCAGCTTCTCCAGCTTTCGCAGATAAAGCGGGATGAATTTTTCGGTCAGGGCAATATCGGACAACGATGCTCCTGAATTCCACCCCAGCGAAACTGTCATCAAGGTATGCCCATCGATCGTAGTGGAAAAAACGAATTGACCCAATACTGTCGTTTCGCGGAATTGCAGCCAGAGCCAGGAAAGGGCTTTTTTCAATTCCTCCACCCGCAGCCATTCATGACTGAGGCCGTGCCGCGCAACCGCCCCATTGACCATCTGCACAATTTCCTCATCCCACTCATTCAAGTAAGTCTCAAAACCAATCGTCACCGGATCATAGAGGTAATGGACTACCCTCGACTCGGATATCGGTAAAGAAGGCAAAATGAATTCATTCTCCACAAGATACTGTTTCATAATCGTCACAGCTTGTTGCAGGGAATGGTCTAAAAGTAATTCGTAGATAAGGTGCGTTTGCACGACAAATCCAAATAGTTGTGATCGCATTGTGAAATATAAACCTCCAGGTTATCAGCCGTTCCTTTCATCACGCAAAGAAGGAACGGCCTGAGTCTTTGTATAAAGTATCTGAATGCTTTGTTTTGGTTTCCGGTTCTTGCGGAGATGGTGGTTGCGTTTCGGGTTCGTCTCGTTTTTCCACACGCTTCACAGAGGGCGGCTCAGGCACAAGCTGCTTTTGGCTTTGTGGCGTTACCACCGGATTAGGCGGCATGAAGCCATCAATGCCCAAGGGCAACCAATCGTCAGATTTACGGGGGACGGTTGCCTGTTTGGGCGGTGCCGGTGGCGCATTCTGCGGCCAATCTGCCGGTAGTCTTAACTGCTGGGCAATGCAGCGATACGGCCGTTCCCGTCGGGTATAGAGCAAGACGCACTCGCGGGGCCAAGCCAACACCTCATACGGAGGCAAAGCCAACTGAGATTCTCGACGGCTGCCTTCAGCAGCTTGAGATAGTTCTGTCCCATATAACCAAGCCATGTGTTCGGCCGTCAACTGGTCATGGGGCGGATACCAAAGCTGGTGGGCAAAATGGCTGGCCAATGCCGCGCCATTGCCGTCAGGAGTCAATTCAGACAGCTCCGCCAGCGAGCCGGTTGTCAGTATCACGGTAACGCCATAATCGGCCGCCGCAGCCAGCAGCAGCGGGAAATCATGAACCTGTCGCGCCAGCTCTGTGTCCAGAACCAGCAGTAAAGGGTCATATTGGCCATGGCTGCAATGATAGGTAAACATACCGTCCACCAACGCCGCCGCCAGCCCGCCAATCTCCGACCATGATCGGTTGGCATAGGTCAAGTAAAGGGCGCCTTGAGCATTCACCCATTCTTCCGGAACTGTGTCCCGCGCCGCGCCTAGAGCAAAGGTGTGATACAGGGGCTGATAACGCCGCAGCTGTCGGACAAAGAGATGAAAACTTTGTACGACCTCCTCGTCGTGAATAGCTCGCCAGGGGGTTTGTCCTTTGGTAAATTCATACACGTGCTGCGAAGCTTCAAACTGGGTCTCCAAAGCGACCAACATCCGCAACATGTTTTCATTGGCTGCATTGAGCAAGACGTGCATCGGATTAAGTTTATAGGCATAGCTGTATAATCCTACTGCGGTGAATAAAGGCACCGTCCACTCTAAAGGCCACCGTTCTTCCAGGGGGACTGTATCCACATTCATCAGGTAGCGGTGCAATTTCCAGGCGATAGAATCATCCCAAAATTGGAAATAGCGAGTTAGATTGAAACGATAACCGGGGATGGTGTAAACGGGGTTTCCCAGACGACTGCGCATGTAGCCAGTGTGCTGATATAACCATCCGTCAGGATCTGCGGCCAGCACGGCTCCCGGCCATAAGCCTATTGTGAGCGCCAACTGCTCGCGCCAAGCACTATCTGGAGGAGCAACCAGAAGCAGGTGGCCGTTGTTGTCCAGAGGTATGTATACCGTTTTGGCGTCACCTCGTCCCAGAGGGATGTCGGCCAATGGAATATGGCCTTCCTGGTCTAGTCGGGCGGCGGCTTCAACTTCGGTCAGCTGACCTTGAGACAAACGGTGTTGTTTTTGTAGGCGACGCAAGCGCCAGGTGTATTGGAGGTTATTGAATGGATTCATCGCTTATCCCAACCCCCAGCCTTGCTGCCGGCTCTTTTCTATGACATTACCTACTTCCTCAACAACCTCTGCCAGCTGATGTTGCACCTGATGTTTGTCGGGAACGGCCGTTTGTTGCTGATCCAGTTGTGTAGATAATGTTTGTTCTGTGCGCTGCTCCAGCTTTAGCGCCTGCTGCTGCACCTGTGCCAGTTCGACTTGGGTTTGCCGCTCCTGTTCCAGCGCCGCCCGCACTTCAAGCCACCATTGGCGAAACACCTC
>JACSSI010000650.1 GCA_014879345.1 Anaerolineae bacterium
GGAAATGGGGAGAAAAGTTTGCTTACTTCTTGTTGAACTGCGACTGGCGGTAGTCCAATCTCAAAGTGGTTCTTCGGGGAAATGCGCATCAGCATATATCCGAATACGTGCCACTTCTGCCTGGATTTTTATAAGTCTCAACGACATGCCCCTTGTGTTTCCCTGGAAAACGGCCGTTTCCATTTCAAAACACAATTCAGCCAGGCGGGTAGCTCCCAGACTACTGCTGCTGCCTCTGAGCGTGCCACAGCAATCGATCACTGTTTGCCACCCTCTTTCATGTATTGCATTTATCAGGTTTACAACAATTTGAGAAGCTTCTTTGATGAATACAGGTAATGCTTCGGCCAATAAAGCATCTATTTCAGCCGCATCACACCCCAACAACGACTGCAAAAGATTACGGTCAATAGGAGGTAAAGGAGGTAATGGTTTGGTAGCCTGGCTGTTGTACTGAAGTAACCGATCAACGGTTTCTAACAGTTCCCAAGAACTCGCAGGCTTGGAGAGAAAACAATTTGCCCCACTCTTTTCTGTTAGCGTTTGATCTTCTGCGTAACTGCTTTGAGTAAGCATAATAACAGGCAAATGGTAATATCGTTGATCCGCACGCAGATGGTACAAAAACTCGAGTCCGTTCATCACTGGCATTTGCAGATCAGACACAATCAAATCAACAACATTGTGTGCCAATTGGTCTAACGCATCCTGCCCGTTAACGGCCGTAAACGTTTTGTGATGCTTATCCAATATCAAACCAATCGTACGACGAATCGTGGCTGAATCATCCACGATAAGAATTCTTGCCATTACAAACCCTTCATTGACCTTAAAACTTTTACAAACAGACTTTATTCGTAACTGTATAGGTGTTTGCCAAAATCTATGCGTAGCGGCGGCTGAGCGGCTCGACTGAGCTCGCCGAACGTCTTGTCGAAGCCAGAGCGGTGCGAACAGCCTGCCTACGGCTACTTGACTGGTTATTCAGGCAAAGTACGTTCTTTAGGCCAGTCTCGACCCAGGTTTTGCTTCATCTTATCCAGATAGGCCTGTTCCAAATCAATGCCGGTATAATTGGCAATTTTGAGCGTATAGGCGAGCAAATCGGCCAATTCTGTGCGCAGACTGGCACGATGGCGGTTAATCGCTTCCTGATGCGCCGCCTCTGGCGAACGAGTACCCTCAGCCGCTAACTGTTTGGTATCGCCCCAGATTTTGACCAACTCAGAGGCTACCTCCCCCGCCTCCTCCACCAACAAAATATAGTTAAAGAACAAATCCGGATCGAAGCCTTTACTGGCATCAAGCTGACGATGGAATTCCTGATAAGCAGGAATACCGCCCCCATTGAGCAGCGCCTTCCGCGCTTCTTTGGCAGTCGGCTGACCATTCCCCTGCGCCACCAAAGCCTCTCGAATCATAGCGGCCACCTGTTCTAAATCATCCTCGCTGGCGAGAAAATCCAGCTTGTTGGTGTTGATGATGAGCACGGGAATGTCTTGCAAATTGGAGAGCCACGCTTCGTATGCAGAGGTCAACTCGCGGATGTAATCGGGATCCATGTTGCGCTCATAAGGGCGGTCGCGGTGGGCGATGCGGCGCATGATCACCTCGTGATCAGCTTGCAAGTAAACGATAAGGTTGGGCTTGGGAATTTTCTCGCCCAGGGCAGCATGGACACGGCCATACATAGCCAGTTCGTCATCTTTAAGGTTGAGCCAGGCAAACAGTTCATCTTTGGCGAAGGTGTAGTCGGAAATCAAGGTGCCTTTGCTCAACGCATCTGGCACGGCTTGATGCTGCTGGTGGTAGCGGCTGAGCAGGAAGAAAATTTGGGTTTGGAAAGCATACCGTTCACGGTCGCTATAGAATTCAGCCAGGAAGGGGTTTTCTTCAAAGACTTCCATGAGAATGGAGGCGTTAAATTTGGGCTGTAAAAGCCGTGCCAGGGTAGTTTTACCGACGCCGATGACGCCTTCTATCGCGATGAAGTTGTTAGCCATGAAAAATTCCTTTTTAAGGATGAATGATGAAGGATGAGGGATGAATTAGGTCTCAGTCATTCATCTATGATCTTTAAGCTTTAGTTACAAAATCAAATTTAAAACGAGTGCATACACGATACCGACGAGCCAGCCAGCGACGATGTCTGAGAGGTAGTGGCGGGAAAGGATAACACGCGCAATGGAAACGGCCGTTGCCCACACCAGCCACAACAGCCACCAACCCGGCAGAAAAAAAGTCAGCGTCACCGCCACCGCACTCACCCGCGCCGCATGGCCGGATGGAAAAGAGTATTTGTCTGTCGAAAAAGCCATGCGGGGATTAGACGGCCGTTTTCGTTTGAAAATACCCTTGCTCACCGCCACAATCAACGCCGCACCCGCCACCGTCCACACCAAAGCAAACCCTAGCTCCCGCCATTGCCAGAGCAGCAGCAAAATAACAATCGCCCACAGCCAACTGTCTCCAGTTCGGGCAAGCAGCCAGAAAAAATTGTGAGAAAAACGAGACTCGCCCTTGCTTGCCAACCAACCCGACCAAGTCTTGTCTCGGTCAATCATGTGCGCTCGATTCATCATCAATAATTAGCAAAGTGTCAATCGACAATTACCCATTCGTAAATTCCGCACGCAGCATATCAACCTGAGCCGGTTTATCGGCGTCCATGGCTAACTCTGCAAAAGGCAGTTCGACAATGCGTACAGAACCACCCAAAATGCGCTCTGCCTCCACCTTTAGTTCAGCAACCCCTAAACGACGCAGCAAGAATTTGATGAGCATCTTAAAACCCACGACCTTGGCAATCTTCCAGGCATGTTTTCTGGCATTGGCCAGCGCTTCAAATAAATCACGATTAGAATCAATAACAGAAGCGTGCATTAAGCCTAAATCGCCGCCACCAATTTCAAGTCCTTTTAACTTTACATAAGTGCGGCTGGAGTGGGGGAATCGTTTTTCCATAGCCTCTTTTGTGACGTAGGTGTAGTAATAATCTGCATCAAGAGGTTGACATAACTCAATAAGCTGATCAATCATGTCGGCTGTTATGAGAGGAATGTCTGAGGAGCTGGCGAGAACCACGCCTAAGTCTGGGTTTTGTTCACGCAGCCAGGCAATACCGGCAATAAAATTGCCAACCAGGCTGCCATTATCAGGTAAATGATGAACAGGGCGCTTAAACGTCATACCCATGTCACTGCCTAAACCGACCACAACAATATTGTCGACTGATTTTGAATCCTGCAAAGCATCAATGACACGCTCCAGCATGGTACGGTCGCCAAACGGAAGCAGCGCTTTTGGTTTACCTTGCGTATATGCATACATGGGATCATCTTCTGTAGGCATCCCACCTGCCGTAACAACACAATCCATTTTACTCCTCCAATGAAGGGTTTGTGACTCAGATATGCATTGTAGCCACCCCCTACCCGTTCGGCAACACCAGATTCTTCGCTC
>JACSSI010000651.1 GCA_014879345.1 Anaerolineae bacterium
AGCAGGTTGACAGCTTGCCAGATGAGATCGTCAAAGTCCATGCTGGCCTGACGGGTGAGGATTTGTTGATAGCGGCTGTAGATGTTGGTCATCATGTGCAGGAGTGGAGACTGGGTGATTTCGAGATTGTCGATTGTCGAGTGTCGATTGGGGGTGTTTGGCTCGGCATCGCGGTTCTCCAGTCTATTTTGTATTTGCTCTGGCGAGTAGCGTTCGTTTTTGGCGGTGCGGATGAAGGTGCGGGCGGTGCGTTCGGTGATGTCGCGCCAGCGGGCACGCATTTGGGGGGTGTCTTCACTGAGGAATTGCAGCCATTGGTCGGGGTGGTTGTCTATGAAGTTGGTAACGGCCGTTGTCAAGGCATTATCTCGCCCGGCATCATCCAGCACAGAGGGGCCTGTATCTTCTCCAACAGGTGCGCCTTCGGCTTGTCTGACGATTTCCAGGGCCAGACTGTGCAGGGTGCGCACATCGAAACCGACGGGGGGCAAGTCCATCTCGTCCAGCCGTTTGCGGATGCGGGCTTTGAAGGTATCGACGCTGGCGTTGAGGTAGGTGACGATGAGAATTTGCTGACCAGCATCGACGTTGATGCTGCCGTTGGCGATGAGCTGCGCGGCCAAGAGCGACAGGGTGAATGTTTTCCCGCTGCCAGGGACGGCACTGATGGCTAAACGGCCGTTTTTATACTTCAAAATTTCGGCTTGTGCTGGGCGTAAAGAGAGGTCTGTCATAAGAGAGTTTGAGATTGGGAACTTGCCCTGGTCGACGGGTTGGAGATTGCTTTTCCGGCCAGCAATCCTGAAAATATTTGAATTGTTATAGCGTTGGTGAATCGTCGTTTCTTTTTGTTGCTGCTTCGTATTATAATCCCGCTCGTTTGCATACGCATCTTGAAATTCCTAGACCTGTCAGGTTTTGCCTGGGTTGATGGTTGTCTCTCGGGTAAGCCGGACAGGTCTGCCTGGTTATTGGATATTTTACCTATGAAAGTTTTGTGGAAGTTGTTGAGTGTGTTGGTGGTGCTTGCCATTGTGATGGGTCAGTTGCTGCTGAGTCAACCCGCCGCCGCACAGGATGATGAAGAACCCGCTACACCTGACCCTCGTTTTGGTGCGATTGAGTCTTTTTGGGCGGCAGAAGAAGCGGCTGAATTGGATGCTGGCTGGGAACGGATTCTCTTTTACTGGAATCAAATTCAGCCGACTGGCCCGGATGACTGGAATACGCTACACGTTCTGGAAGAGTGGCTGGATGAAGCCAATGCCCAGGATCGACAGGTGCTGGGTGTGCTAAAAAACACGCCGGAATGGGCCTGGTCGCCGACGAGTGAAGGAAGTGCGGCGGCGGTGCCTGCCGGTTTGTACTTGCCAGTGACCGATCCTGACAATCTGTGGGCCGATTATACGCGGAAGGTGGCTGAGTATTATGCGCCTTTGGGCGTGCACAACTGGATTATCTGGAACGAACCTGACATTGCTCCCGATGTGTACGGGCACGAATTTGCCGGGTCGATGCAGGATTATTACCAGTTGGTGAAAGTGGCTTACAAGTCGATTAAAGCTGTTGATCCGGAGGCGACTATTCATCTGGGCGGCATGACTTATTGGCATGATCCGAGCTATTTGCGTAATTTTTTGAAAGTGGTTATGGCTGACCCGGAAGCGGCGGAAAATGATTATTTTTTTGACGTGATTACGCTCCACATCTATTTTCGGCCGGAGAGTGTGACGCAAATTGTGGGCAATGCCTTTACTGCACAATCCGAAGTGGGTCTCAACCCACCGAAGGATGTCTGGGTCAATGAGACGAATGCCCGGCCGAGTATGGATCCGGAATGGCCGGTGGAGGTGGTGCGTTTTCATATCGATTTAGACCAGCAGGCATGGTATATGGTGCAAGCGACGGCACTGGCGCTGGCCTCAGGGGCATCTCATGTGGGGGTTTATAAGCTGGTTGATGTCAATATCAGCCCCGGTGAGGAGTCCTGGGGCTTGATTCGGCCTGATGACTTTAGTAAGCGCCCCGCTTTTTATGCCTACCAGGCGACGATTAAGTATTTGAGCGGCTTTGAGTTTCCGGTGCGCCGTCAACAGTTTGATGATTATTTTGTGGTGAATTTTAAGCGACCAGACAGTGCTACACGGGTATTGTGGGCGCGGCATGAGACGCCGGTGACGGTTAAGATTCCAGCAATGGCAGAAACGGCCGTTCTCGCCGATCACCTGGGCAATGAAACCGTTATCGAACCAAAAGATGGGTATTACATTCTCGATTTGGCCGGTACGGTTTGTTATGAAGAGTGTTTGATGGGGGGGCCGCCGCTGTTTTTGATGGAAACGGGCATTGGCGATCAGCGGATTTCCGATGCGCCTGCTTCTATTGGCATCCCGACGCTGACGCCTACTCCGGCCGAATCGCCGACACCTACGGCCACGTTTACACCACTGGCAACGGCAACACCTACGGCAACAGAAACGGCCGTTCCTACCCATACGCCAACGCCAACAGCCACAAGCACGCACACCCCTGTGCCTACAGCAACCCCGGCGGCGACAGAGGTGGCTCAAGTGATTGATGAAGGGGAAACGGCCGTTGCCCCCGCCGCGACTACCCCTGTTCAATCATCTACCCAGGATGGAAATGTAGGTTTTTGGGTTTTAGGTGGCGCAGCATTTGTAATGATTTTACTCGTTGGTATTGTGTTTGTTCAGAAACGGGACAAGTAGTAAATGAGTGGGTAACTGCATTGGTCATGCCCACGAAGATGGGAATCCATTTGCCACCACCTATGGATGCCCGCCTGCGCGGGCATGACACGATTACCGATTTATTTTCTTAAGTTCCATAATGCGCCGGGTAAAAGACAGCGTCGGGGAAACCCGGTTTTATAAATTGGCAGCCCCATTCATGGGGCGCTACTTTTTAGCCGGGGACTTCAGCCCTCGGCTATGGCAGACCGGAAGAACATGTGGTTAATTCCCTGATTTATTTTAAAGAACCTGATGTGCAACTTTCATTGCACCAGAGGAGCGGGACACGCCCTCGTATCCCATGTGGGACGTGGGCGCCCCACCCTCCTCGACTCCTGGGATCAAAAAAGCCCCCCTATTTATTAGGGAGGCTTTTTTTCATTTATTTGATAGTTATTTTGTACAAATTCTCAGCCCCCAGGTTTCCAAGGTGCCGGTATCGCCTCTACTAACATCAACAATCCGTAAAGTCCAGGTGCCTGAGGCATTTTCATTATCGAAGTCACCCAGGTATCCGGTTGGCCGATATTCACCGCCATCTGTAGGTGGGCAGGGCCAACTGCCACTGGCTGCTTCATCGTCCAGATTAAGGTTGAAATTGTTTTTATTTGTGCAGGTTTGCCCTATTAATAACACCTCGAAACCTCTTGGATTCTTTAAGTAGAAGTCAAGGTCTCCCAT
>JACSSI010000652.1 GCA_014879345.1 Anaerolineae bacterium
CGGATCGCCTTCGAGATATTTATCCATCCCGAGCATTCCCCGGCGCTGTGGCACGCCCTCATCGCCGCTGGTGAACCATTCGGCCTCAAGCCGTGTGGGCTCGCCGCCCGTGACAGCACCCGCACCGAAGCCGGACTACCGCTTTACGGCCACGAACTGGCAGGCAGCCACACACTCAATCCCGCCGATGCCGGTTTCGGCAGCTACGTTAAACTATGGAAACCATTCTTTGTTGGGCGCACTGCCTTCATCGCCCAGGAAGCAAGCCGAGAGCGCAAAATCGTGCGTTTCCGCATGGATGAAAAAGGGGTGCGCCGTCCTGAGACCGGAGACCCTGTCATGGATCGACGCGGCAAAATCATCGGCACAGTGACCAGTTGCGCCATCGACGCCGAAGGCTTTTTGCTGGGATTGGCACTCGTGCCAGCAGATACCAAGCGCAATAGCACCCTGTATATTTATCAACTGGGCGGCGGTACTCGGGACATTCGTGTGCCCAAAGAAGTTAAAGCTGGGGCTAAAATGCCCATACCTGACACGGCTACGGTATTGTCTCGTTTTCCTAAAGGATAAAAGTTGCAACGGTGCAAAGTTGCAAGGTGGCAAGGTGAAGCGGCAGCACGCTCCTTTGCCACCTTGCAACTTTGCCCTTTTTAACACGGTTGCAACCTTGCCCCTTTACTACTTTTAATGTAGGATTGCAGGCAAAGGCGTACGTAATGTATGCCTTATTTTCTTCCAAGCGGAAGTTCGAGGAGCAATTAATGCGTCGCGAAGTATTAACTTGGTCTGATGTAGACAAACTGATTGATTACCTGGTACCCCAGATACACGGCCGTTATGATTCAATGGTGATTGTAACACGCGGTGGCATTATTCCTGGTGGTATGCTGGCTGAAGCATTGAATATCACTTATATCTTAACCGCTTCTGTGCGTTTTCCGGCTGACTTCCCTGGTTTGCAAGACCAGATGCAGAGCAAATATGCCATTCCTGAATTCATCCAGTTCCCCGATAATGAACTGATTGAAGGGCGGCGCATTTTGGTGGTCGATGATGTGTGGACAAAAGGGCGTAATATCGTCACCGTAGCCAACCGTATTGATGCGGCTGGCGGCGATCCCGACACCTGTGTCTTGCACTACAAACCGACTACTTCTTTGTATCCCGGGCTGACACCGACCTACTACTCGGCCGTTACTGATGCGTACATTATTTATCCTTGGGAGTTGGATCGGGGACCGGAAGTATTGGGGGCGTGGAATTAAAGGTAATGTTCAGTGGACAGTTGACAGTGTTCAGTGAGCGCTGTTTCAGGATAACCCGGGTTTACACTTCCATTTAACGTTCATCCTTTTTTGCATTGCTTATTTCCTTGCTTGTTCAGGCCATTACGAAACCGAGCAGGTTGGGTGGTTTGATAAGTATTGTTGACAAGAATCTGGCTTTGGCTAGAATCGGTTCAAAATTAAATACGATACGCTCGTAAGACCGGTGATAACTGGGTCCCTGGCGGCGAAAGCCGTCGAACCGTGTCAGGGCCGGAAGGCAGCAGCACTAAGACGTCTCTTTCGGGTGCCCAGGATCACCTGGTTGTCATCGGTTCTACGTGCGTATCGGAAATAAAAATTAGAGACTAGAGATTAGGGACTGCGAAAGTTTCTAATCTCTTTTTTGTTGCAGGGTGGCAAAGTTGCAAGGTCGTAAGGTACTCTGCCACCCTGCAACGCTGCAACCTTTTTACTTTTATGAAAAATCTATCGAAACAAACAACGGCCGTTCTCATTATCATTTTGCTCGTCATTGGCAGCATCAGCCTGGGGGCTGCTGCTTATTTGGCCGCTGGTGACGACGAAATGGCAGCCGAAGCGACGCCAACAAGTACCAGAGCAGCATTGGCTTCAGCTACGCCAACTATCACCCCCACCATTTCAGCGGAAGTCAACCAGATCACGGTGCAAATCGGCACACATTTGCAAACCTATGGCACGACCCAGACCACACTGGGCGACTTTTTGGCAGAAGCGCAAATTCCAGTGGGTGCGGCGGATGAGGTGGTGGTAAACGGCCGTTCTATCCCCCGCGCCGATCTGTACGACATCCCCTTACCCGAGCAGGTTTCCATCCAGCCCCCCATCGCCACAGCAACCATAGCGCCTACCGTGACAAAAACGGCCGTTACCTACACCATCCTCGTAGACGGCAGCAGTCAGACCCTGCAAAGCAGCCACACAAACCCGCTGGATGTCATCACCCAGGCAGGCATCCTCCTCAACGAACTGGATTACACCCGTCCTGGCTCCGCAGCGGCGCTCCAACCCGGCGACACCATCGAAGTCATCCGCGTCACAGAGCAAGTCATCATCGAAGACGAAGCAATTCCTTACGAAACCGTGTGGCAGCCTAACGACCAGATGGATTTAGACACCCGCGAACAAATCAGCGTGGGCACGCCTGGTCTGGCACGCAAACAAATCACCATCCGCACCGAAAATGGCATAGAAGTCAGTCAGGAGCAAACAGCCTCCTGGATTGAACAAGAGCCAGTCAACGAAGTGACCGCCTACGGCACACGCATCACCCTCAACACCATCAACACCGAGCAGGGGCCACGTGAGTACTGGCGTGTGGTAAAAATGCGTGTCACCTCCTACACGGCCGCCAGTTCCGGCAAATCACCTGATCATCCTGGCTATGGCATCACAGCCAGCGGCTTACCGGCCGGAAAAGGGGTGGTCGCCATTGATCCGAATGTGGTGCCATTTCAATCTGAGGTGTTTGTGCCTGGCTACGGGGTGGCGATTGCGGGCGATACCGGCGGGGGCATACGCGGTCGATGGATAGACCTCGGCTGGGACGCGGATAATTATGAATCGTGGACGGGGCATGTGGATGTTTATTATCTGGCGCCCGTGCCATCGGCTGACAAAATTAATTATCTAATTCCATCCGTTGTGCCGTAAATGATGTGGTCAGTGTGAATGGGTATGATGATGCGAATCGGCTGACCTCGCTGCGGTATGTGGATGGTGGCGGCGATTTGCTGGCAGAGTACCTGTATGAACTGGACGGCGTGGGCAACCGGACGGTGGTGACGGAGACGCTGTTGGCACCGGGCATCGTGGAGACGGTGGAGGCGTTTTTGGAAGAGAACGGGCAACTGGTATTGGAAGCGGAAAGCGCCACGACTGTCGAGGTGGCGGGGCAAGGGTGGCTGACGCAGACGGCGCAGAGCGGTTATGCGGGAGACAGTTACCTTCAAGCGCTGCCGGATGTGGGACAGCGACTTGAGGAAGCGGCCAACAGTCCACAGGCGCAGTTTACGGTCAATATCCAGACACCGGGGGATTATACGGTGTGGGCGCGGGGCATGGCTCCCGATGCGGGTGGTGACTCGCTGCGGTTGGCGCTGGATGGCGAC
>JACSSI010000653.1 GCA_014879345.1 Anaerolineae bacterium
AACTTACATACCGCTGACACAATTATTTGTGTTTCAGATCAACTAAAGAATCATCTGGTGTCTAACTGGAACGTGCCGGCAGAAAAGATTGTTGTTTTTCCAAATGCTGTGGATACAGAGCGGTTCCGGCCATTTCCAGAAAAAAGAGATGAGACACGAGCCTCACTCAATGTTGGTGAAGTCCCACTGATAATCTTTGTCGGTAATTTTTATGAATGGCACGATATTGCTACTTTGCTAGATGCTTTTGCGCAGGTTATAGATACATATCCTGATGTGCGGCTCGTTTTAGTAGGAGATGGCGAACAGCGACCGCTAATGGAGCAACGCGTGGATCAATTGGGCATTCGACATGCAGTGCAGTTCACTGGATACGTTCTGCGCACAGAGATACCGGCGCTGATGAGCGCGGCCGATATAGCGGTAGCGCCATATCCTCAATTAGACCACGAACTATGGCTCTCGCCTTTAAAATTGTATGAATATATGGCTTCCGGCACACCTGTCATTGCTTCTAGAACAGGTCAAATCATGGAAGTTATTGAAGATGGTCACAATGGTTTATTGGTGTCACCAGAAGATCCGACAGCTTTAGCTGCCGCTTTAATGCGTTTGCTGGATGATGCTGAGCTATACGCTCAACTCAGCCAGCATGTGCGAGAAGATGCCGTACGCAAACATTCATGGCAAGAATATTTGAACAGACTCGAAAATTTGTTTCAATCTGTCGTTTCCCAGAAATCTGCGGGCACATCTGCAAGTGCTTAATAAAGAACCCACGAGAAATGTATGCCTAACTCTACCATGCAAAGATCAGCGCAGCCTGGCTTAGTGAGCGTTGTTATCCCCAATTTTAACCACGGGAAATACCTTGGCGATGCGATTCAAAGCGTTTTGACTCAAGATTATCCATATGTTGAGATTATAGTGGTGGATGATGGGTCTACGGATAACAGTCGAGAAGTAGTTGAACCGTTTGCCAGGCAAGTGAAATATATTTGGCAAGCCAATCAAGGATTGAGCGCCGCGCGTAATACAGGCATTAATGCCGCACTTGGTGATTTTATTGGTGTGCTTGATGCTGACGATATGTATGAGCCCAATTTTTTAAGTTCTCTTGTGCCAATCATGGCGAAAAATCCTGAAATTGATGGCGTTTATTGTGGGTATCAATTTGTTGATCACAAAAATAGTCCATTACCCCAGATCGAAGCCCGTTCCATTCCATCTGGTGAGTTGTACCAGTCTCTACTAGCTGGCAATTTTTTAGTTCCAGAATCCATGTTGGTCCGAAAGCATTGTTATGAAAATGTGGGGCCTTTTGATGTTTCTTTGCGAGCATTAGAAGATTGGGACATGTGGTTAAGAATTTCGAGCCGCTACAACATTGCTGGCACGACTGAGATTTTAACACGACATCGCGTGCTTCCAGGCAGTATGTCCGCTGATCCCACACGGATGTTGGATAATCGTATCGCTGTTCTCAATAAGCATTTTGGTGCTGAACCTGACACTGATGGCAATGAACAGGTAAAGATGGCTTATGGTCGAGCCTATCTGGTTTCTTGTGTTGAATATTTGCAATATGGTGATTTGAAGAAAGCAAATAATTGTTTGCAGAGTATGGTAAAGGTCTATCCAGAATTGTTGGCTGATTTCGATACGTTTTATCAACTGGGACTCGGTAGTCAACCCAAAGGACAGTTGGGAGATTTTTCGACATTGGATTTGCAGACGAATGCCAATGTTTTATTGCAGATGTTGGAGAATTTGTTTGAAAACAGCCAGTTGGAAAATAATATTTATCCATATCGAAAACTGGCTTTTGCGAATGCTTATTTTGCCTTGGCGCAGCTTAATTATGGCGCTAGAAATTTCTCAGAAACACGGCGTTATCTTTTGCTTGCCATGAATACAGATTCAGGTATTGCATTGAACCGCCGGTTTGTGTCGATGTATTCAAAAACGTTGCTTGGAGATAAATTGATTGATCGTTTGAAAGGCAGTAAGCAAAAATTTGCTGTTTGATAATTCTTATTAACGAATCAAAATGTTATTATGCGTTTATTATTTCTCTCAAATTTTTATCCACCATATGAGATTGGTGGTTATGAACAATGGTGTGAAGAGGTCGCTGTCGGATTAAAGGCACGGGGACATGAAGTTTTTGTGCTTACCAGTCGATATGGGGTTCAGTCAGGCACGGTTGAAATATCTGGAGAGGTTGATCGTGTGCTTTTTCTGGAAACGGACAATGATTATTATCGTCCACTTGATTTTTTTCTGCGTCATTCATCTCAAGAAGCGTCAAATATTAACGAACTGCGCCGCAAGATTGATGAAGTCCAACCTGATTTTGTGATGGTGTGGGGAATGTGGAATTTGTCTCATTTTTTGCCTTTTTGGGCGGAACAATGGCTACCGGGTCGGGTTGCTTATTTTATTTCTAATTATTGGCCGGCCGATAAGGATTTGCACCGGTCATATTGGGAATTGCCTGCTAGAAGAGCCGCTGCTGGAGTGGTAAAACGGCCGTTACGCGCCCTCGCCTTGTCCCAATTAAAACGTGAAGGGTATCCCCCCACACTGGCATTCGATCACGCGGTTTGTTGCAGTGAGTACGTCCGGCAGACCTTGATCGATGCCGGTAAATTGCCAGAACATGCTGGTGTGCTTCTTGGTGGTACTGATCCGAAACAGTTTTTGGCTCATTCGCGTTTGAATCAAATTGGGGCAGATGAAGAAACCGGACTCTTAAAGTTGTTGTACTTTGGCCGATTAATTCATGATAAGGGTATACATACAGCTATCGAGGCAATAGGTTCATTAAAACAGCAAGGTTTGGCAGATAACATAGAGTTGACTGTTTTAGGCAGTGGTCATCCAGAGTATGAAGCTTACTTACACAAACTGGTTGATGAACTCGGTATCAAGGAGCAGGTGCATTTTGTCAATCAAGTACCCCGTTCAAAAGTGCCTGAGTGGTTAGGTCGGTTTGATGTATTTCTTTTTACATCGATCTGGCCGGAGCCAATGGCGCGTAGCGTGATGGAAGCGATGGCGGCCGGACTGCTCGTAATTGGCACAGAAGTCGGTGGACAGACTGAAATGTTGATAGATGAACAGAACGCACTCACATTCCAAGCAGAAGATACAGAAAAGCTGGCTGCACATATAGTTCGTATAGCCAATAACCCCTCATTAAGAACAACGCTGGCAGCAGCGGGTCAGCAGATGATTTTAGAAAAGTTTACACTTGAGCGAATGGTTGAGGATATTGAACAGTTCTTGGTTAATCTGACAGTATCGAACGCTATTCCCAACAGTTAAAAGAATTTCAACTTATGCGAATTCTGTTTTTAACCAATTTTTATCCGCCTGAAAGTAGGGGGGGATATGAAGAATGGTGTATGGAAG
>JACSSI010000654.1 GCA_014879345.1 Anaerolineae bacterium
CCACAGGTTTCGCCACAGCGGCAGGAACAACCAGCGCCATCGGCCAAACCCCATCCCGGCCAACCAGCAGAACATTCAGAAACAGCCCTGCCCACAGCGGAAACGGCCGTTTCTCAACCAGTGCCAACGACAGCCACAACAGAAGCCATTCAACGCGCCATTGCCGCCGCTGAAGCCCCTTCAACGCCGCCTTTCATACCCAAATCATCAACACCACAAACCCACACCATCCCAAAAGCAACAACAACCCTATCACCGCAAATGCCACCAACAGTCAGCCAACCTTCCCCTGATTCAATTTCAAAGGTTGCCGTATCTCACAGCCATGAAGCACAAATCCAACGTGCTACAGCCTCAGCGACCGCCGCCAAAACAGCCATTGCCCTGGCAGAAAAGCCATCAACCCGCACAAGCCAAGCCATACAACGCACACCAACTGCCTCACAAACGGCCGTTTCTGCCACCACCTCTACCCTGTTCCAAGACTTAATGGCAGAAAATTGGCAAGTTGATCAGGAAACGGCCGTTATCCCCCCTGAAACGCACTCACCCACCATCACCACCACCACTGTGCCATCTATCATGCGTGCGTTAGCCGCCGTTGAAAGCAAAACAGCAGATGAAACAAAAGCATCACCTCCAGAAACATACCAATGGCCTGACATCATGCCCGTCACGAAACCAATGGCAGCGCCCCCAATCCAACACAATATCCAACGGATCCCTGATGAAGTTAACCCAGAACCGGAAATAGAAAGCAGTGAAAGCCCAGCCACAATAGACATCAACCAACTAGCCAACGAAGTCTACAGCCAGCTTAAAAAGCGACTTGCCATCGAATGGGAAAGAGGAAGAGGTAAACGATAATGACCAACACCCGAGGCAATCTAAAGCCAGCCACCATCACCACCGTAGATAACAGCGTCACTATCAACTGCATGTTCAACCCTGAAAATTACACGGTGGTCAAAAAGAACAGCTTCAATACCGAACAGAAAACAGTCATTCCCATCAAACCGGAATTCAAACAATACGGCCGTTCTACGCTCACCCTCAGCGAACTCCATTTCGATGTCTACGAAACAGGCGGCGACCTGACAGCAACCACCAACAAACTATGGGATCTCATGTCACCCACCGACGCTGAAGACCCCAACTCCTCTCCGCCAGAAGTAAAATTCAAGTGGGGCAGCTTTCAATTCACGGCCGTTATTGAATCCCTCACCGTCAAATACACCTTATTCGATAAAGATGGCGAACCCTTGCGCTCAGTCGTCACCATCACCTTCATTCAGAGTGACAACCCAAACACAAAACCCCATCAAAACCCAACATCAGGCGGCGGCCCCGTTCAAGAAGTACGCAAAATCATCAGCGGCGACCGCCTCGATTTGATTGCCGCCGATGTTTACGGTGACGCCACAAAATGGCGGCTCATCGCCGAATACAACCATATTCATAATCCCAAAGCCCTACGCCCGGGACAATCCATCACCATCCCGCCTTTACAATAATTTTCCAGAAGTAACAATCACCTTTGAGGTGGCAGTTACTTCACTAGCTAAGAGAAAAAATGCCACAAGGAAATATAGTCAACACACAGTGTGAAATCAAAGTAGGGGGAACCGCCCTTACAAGTGAAGAACAAAACCTGGTCGTCGAAACAACAGTCGATCAGCACACCCACCTGCCCCACATGTTCACCATTCGCATGTACGATCCCGGCATGAAACTGCTAGACAGTAAAAAGTTTGATCTCACCAAAGAAGTTGAAATCAGCGGAACCACAGAAACAGGCACAAAAATCAAGCTCATCAAAGGTGAAATCACAGCCCTGGAACCTGAATTCCAGGAAGGTACCGTCTTTGTCCTGGTCATTCGTGGTTACGACAAATCTCATCGGCTTTTCCGTGAAAGCAAAAGCAAGGCCTTTTTAAACATCAAAGATAGCGATTTAGCCAGCCAATTTGCAGGTGGGGCAGGTCTATCGGCTCAAGTTGATGCCACCTCAACCGTTTATGACCATCTTTACCAAGACAACCAAACAGATTTAGCATTTCTCATGCAGCGAGCCTGGCGCATTGGCTACGAATGCTTTGTCGATGATGGTAAACTCTATTTTCGTAAACCGCCCAGCAGCGGAACCACAGCTACGCTATCCTGGGGTGAAGACCTCATCTCATTTTACCCCTCAATGACCCTGGCCGAACAAGTTGACTCTGTAGAAGTGAAAGGGTGGGATCCCAAAACATTGCAAGCAATTTTGGGAAAAGCCCAAACAGGTACCCTCTATCCCAAGAATGGTGACAGTAAAAATGGCGCTACATGGGCAGGATCGTTTGGCACAGGCAAACATACCCTCGTCGATATTCCCGTTGTCAGCCAGGCAGAAGCGAACAAAATTGCAGAAGCCCGTCTTAACGAATTGAGCGGCGCCTTCGTAGAAGCAGATGGCACCGCCATACGCCGACCAGATATCAAAGCAGGCCAATTTGTGAAGTTAGAAGATTTAGGCACACGGATGAGCGGCACGTACATGGTCACCAGTGCCACCCATGTGTTTACTTACGAAGGTTTAATCACCCATTTCAAAGTCAGCGGCACCCGCACCGGTTTACTGCTAGAGCAAATGGCACGGCAAGAGCCGGTTAAACGGTGGCCTGGGGTGGTAACGGCCGTTGTCACCAATACTGATGATCCCGATAATTGGGGTCGTGTTAAAATCAAATATCCCTGGCTGACAGACGACGCGGAAACCTTCTGGGCAAGACTGGCTGGCCCGGGTGCTGGCCCCACAGCCGGCTTCATCGCCATCCCTGAAGTGGGAGATGAAGTACTCGTCGCCTTTGAACATGGCGATATTAACTATCCCGTCATCATCGGTGGCCTTTGGAACGGCAAACACGCCATCCCAGCGCCAACGGCGGGCGCAGCAGCAGGAGAAAAACCCCTGGTTCGCACCTGGCAATCCATCAACGGCCACATCATCGCCATGTATGACAATGCCGATCAAAAAATCGAAATCCTAACCACAAATGGACATGCCATATTAATAGACGATACCAATAAAAAACTAGAAATAAAAACCAGTGGCGGCCATTCAGCCACATTTGACGATCAAGGCAAAAAAATAGAAATCAAGAGCAGTGGTGGTCATAAAATTGTATTAGACGATAATGGTCGAAAAGTAACTGTAGAAAGTTCAGGCGATGTGGAAATCAAGTCAGCCATGAACATGAAACTGCAAGCAGGCATGAACCTCGACCTCCAGGGCGGCGCAATGGTAAACATCAAAGGGCCACTGGTAAAAATCAATTAAGCCATGAAATGGAACTACTCAGCCAGACCTGTCAGGTTTACTCGAGAGATAAATATCTAACCAGGCCAAACCTGACAGGTC
>JACSSI010000017.1 GCA_014879345.1 Anaerolineae bacterium
ACCGTCCAGGCTGGCACGCCACTGTATGTGAGGGTGAAGGTATCTTCGCCGTCACCCGTATTGGTGAGCACGTGGGTATAGGTCTTTATCGTACCAGGATCGCCTATGTCATCGTGGTGTGGTGTAAACATGAGATCGACGAATGGTATCACCTGGGTGGTATCGGTGACGGTGGCTGTTGTGGTCATAACCGTTTGTGAGGTGGCTGTGATACCGAGCAGGTCAACGATGCCTACCGGAGTGCCAGGCGGCACGCTGATAACGGCCGTTACCGGCACAGAAGCCCCAGGACCAACTTCCAGCGGTCCAGGTGTGATGCTTTGCAGCCAGCCTTGTCCACTGTTGCTCGTGAGACTGAAGGTATCGGTCAGGTTGCCCAGATTGGTGAGCGTGTGCGTGTAAGGGGCTGTGCTGCCTGCGTACACGGACGTTGTGAGATGGGGCGTGAACAGGATGCCTGTTTCCACCGGCACGGTTGTCGTGTCTGTGGCTGTCGCCATGATGCCGGGCAGTGATGAGGTGGCTGTGATCTGCGTTATGTGAGTTAGACCGCCGGTATCAGGTGGCACAGTCACCGTTACGGAGATGATTTTTGATTCAGTCGGATTTAAGTTCACCGATTTTGGATCAATATCAACCAGCCAACCCGGCAGGTCGCCAGTTGCCGTCAGGGCGATGGTATCGGCGATGTTGCTGTAACTGGTCAGAGTATGGGTATAGATGGTTGGTGTGCCATCGGCGACGGGACGAGTGTAATTCGGTTCCAGTGTCAGACCAGTGGCAAGTTCAACGGTCGTGGTGTCTGTAAGGATGTCGGAGGCGTCCGGGTTTGTGGCGGTCGCTGTTACTTCTAGCTGGTGCTGGGTGCCGCTGATGGCATCGGCGGGGATGAGCACGGTGACGGTGAAGGGGATTGAAGCGTCAGCGGCCACGTAGACTGGCTGAGTGGGGGTGAGGGTGGTTGTCCAGGTTGCGGGAACGGCCGTTGTCGTCAGCATAAACTCATCCAACCCATCGCCCGTGTTCGTCAGCGTGTGCGTGTAAGTGACAAGCTGCCCCGATACACCAGAGCCAAACTCAGACTTTTCAATGTCTACCCCAGCCGTTTGTGAAATCGTCGTTGTGTCTTGCACAGAGGCGCTCAACAGCGAAGCGGATTCGGCCGTGATGGTCGTCACATCGACATAGCCTGGCTGTCCACCCGTCACCACCAATGTGACCTGAACGCCTGTTGATTGTGGCAAATCAATGATGCTTGTCGGTTCCAGGCGATAATCCCAGGTGGTATCGCCAGCCGGAGTGACCAGGTGTGCCATTGTCAACGCATAGCTGTCGGTGAAATTACCGGTATTGGTGAGCCAATGGTTGTATGTCATCACACTCCCTGAACTGATGGTTGCTGACAAGGGGGTTGGCACAAAGACAAATCCTGGCTTCTGTGTCCATTCATCAGCCCCAATATCAATCTGAACACCCATAAAGCGGGCTTCCAGATCAATGTCTACACTTTGGCTGATAGAAACGGTGGGCGTGCCAGCATCTTTAGCAGGTGAACTGCCGAGGATGTGGAAATCGTCGAAACTGACAAATTGTGGATCCTCCAGAATAACAACCGCGTCTAAACTGCCTCCTTCAACAATGCTGATGGGTCCCGGCTGATAGTATAAATTGTAATTGTTGGTGAGGGTCGCCGTGCCGCTGATGTAGATGGCTGTGCCTTGCGCTGCGGCATTATTGCTAAAGATGTTGTTGAGCACCGTCGCCTCTGCTGGATCATCCAGGAAGATACCACCGCCGAAGCCAGTGTTTGCTGCGGCTGGTGCATTCGGCAAGGGGCGGCTGGGAGCTGTTTCACTGTTGGCAGTATTGTTGGCGAAGGTATTGTTTTCTATGATGCCTGTCCCGGCAGCGATGTATAGGCCGCCACCTTCACCAATTTCGCCATCGTGATTGCTGTTGTTGGCGAGAATGGTGCTGTACAGGGTTAGCAAGCCGTCTTCGTGGAAGAGGCCAGCCCCGTAGGTGGCGTTGTTGTTTTGAATCCATGAACTATAGAGGGTGAGGTTCGCGCCCGCATTATAGATGCCACTGCCGAATGTCTCGGTGCTGTTTTGGAACGGAGCGGCGTTGCCATTTTCGATAAATAAACTGCTCAACGTGGGGGTCACGCCGTCTGTTACGTAGATAACCCGCCGTGTATTTTGCCCATCGAGAATTACGGCATTGTTGATGGGGTCTTGCGTGGTGAACGGCATCTGTTCTGTGGTCGTGTAGCCGCCGCTGATGGAGACGGATTTGTTGACGAAGAGCACCTGCTCCAGCGTATCCGAGGCGACGGTGCTTGTGGTGTAATCGGTGTAGGTGAAAGCGGCTACTTTGATTTCATCAACGTTGCCATCCGCATCATGTGCCATTTGAATGGCGTATTGAATGGTGGCACACGGTTGCAGCGGATCAGCACAGTTGGTGGTATTGGTGCCGCTGTCACCGGCTACATAGCGGGTAGCAGGTGCGGACAAAATTGTGGTTTGGTTGTTGGATGAGTTGAATTTTTCACTGGAAATATCTGTGGCTACCAAACCAGGGTTAGCGATGTCACCGGCAACGGCCGTTTCCAGAATTGTCACTTGCAGATAAGCCGTTGTGGTGTAACCCACAGTGCCGGAGGGCTGCAAGGTCACTGTGATGTTGGGTACGGGCAGCATTGTATCCGGGTTTAACAGCACCGCACTGGCGTGCTGCAAACCAGATTTAGCCGTAAGGCGGTAGGTCGCTTGCTGATTTTGCAGATTGGTGACTGTTTGCGTATAGACACGCACTTCTCCTGGAATGGCGGTATCAATGTAATCAGGTGTGACCAATACACCGCCTATTTCACCCACATTTGTGGTGATGGTTGTCGAGTCTTTTGCATTAAGCAGGGATTGAGATTGGCACATGACAGTTGTCACTTCGCTGGTGCCAGCTTGGGTATCGGCTGGTACGGTGACGGTTAAGATGCGTTCCGTACCTTCACCCAGCCAGAAATCATCCCAGCCCAATACGACCGATTGTGCATTGCCCCCTTCCAGAGAAGACCACCCTTGAGTCTGGCTGCTGATGGTGACGGTGATGGTATCTGTATACCCATTTGAATCCCAAGGCCACTCTTCATCAAGATAGGAGGGATTGCCGGTGTTGATGATGGTTAGGGTGTAAGTGACAACATCGCCTGGTGTGGCCTGGCGAGCCTTGTCAGAGGCCGTAATCTCACAGCCAAAATCTTTGTAATATTCATCTGCACCCACATCTGAGTGCTCGCCATTGGGGAATTGATACATATCGTATTTATCCCCATCAGGTCGAACATCTAGCTGGTAGTCATAAATAATGGGCTCTGGCATCAGCAAAAGGTTTGGATCTGCTCTGTCAATGTTGATCGAGTGCACACTCAACGAGAAGCTTTCGTATGTAGCAGGATCACCGAGTAAGCCTGGTTCGCCGATGATAGGATGGGGATCGGTTAAGCCTGGATGATCACCAGGTGTGTTTGCATAGAAGTTGTTGTAATCAAGCGCTGTGTTGCTGCCTACGGATGAAATGCCGCCACCTATGCCAGAAACGGCCGTGTTTGTGTAAACAATACTGCTGTTTAAGAGGAAGTCATCACCACTGTTGTAAATACCACCACCGTCATTGGCAATATTTTCATAAATAGTGTTATGAAGAACAGTGACGTTTGAGCCGGTGTTATACAAACCGCCGCCCAAACCAACAGCCACGTTATCAAAGAAGACAACGTTAATCAGTTCATTCCCATTTTCGTCAGTATAGCCGCCCCCACCGTTGATGCCTGCGGTATTTTCAAAGACGCCTACGTTGCGGGCACTCATGCTGCCGTCTGTGTAGAAACCGCCACCGTTACCAGAGGCATTGTTACCATTAAAGTGAATGGTACGTGTTTGTAATTCATCCACATTACCGTCTTCGTCTTCTACTATTTGTTTGACATAACAATCTCCGACGCGGGCACCAGTAATGTCTATAATGGCTGATGGATTGATATAGATGCCGCCGCCATTTTGGGCTGTGCTGTCGCAGAAATAGTTGAGTCTAAAGCCAACCTTGCCGACACCAGCCTTGTGAATGGCGCCGCCATGAATGCCGCCACCAGCCGCCGCATTGCCGTCCACAAACGCAATTTGATAGAAGGTCGGGGATGCCCCATTGGCGATGTAGAGAACATGACCCTCATCATCCGCGTTAATCATCGTGGTCAGTCGGCGGATGTCTGGATCGTAATAGTCGCCCAAATCGGCAAAGTCAGTGCGGCGCAGGGAGCCGGTGAAGTGTAAGGTGGCGGTGATGTAGCCCACTTGTTTGATGCCCGGCACGACTTCTTTAACACCGCGACATTCACCACGCGCAATTTCGATGCTTGTCAGGTTGTTGGCATAGGCATGGTCGATGGCATCTTGTAAGACGCCAAAAATTTCGCCGCCTTCGCCGCCAACGCGCACCAGGCAGGAGTTGATTTCATCGGCGCCGATGTCTGGTCCGCCGTTGGTGGGGCGTTGATCGCCGTCAATATCATCAACGACGGGAACTGTGAGGTCGCCCACGTCTTCACCAGGGGAGTTTTGCTGGAGGTGGAAGTTTTGTTCCGCCAGAGAGACATAGCTTGGCTGCTGAGAAATGTCATGGCCTCCCTGGAGGGATAATGGCACATAGTTGCCCCAGGAATTGCCGATGACGTTGTTGTAATCAGCTTTTGGCAAGCCGCCAGAGGAGAAAAGCCCGCTGCCGTTGTTGCGGTCTATGATGTTGTTGCGAATGTCAGGATTGCCGCCAGCAGTGGCGAGGCCAGCCCCGTCGTTGCTTTGGGCAGTGTTCTTGTATAGGGTGTTGTGCCAGATGTAGGCGTTGGTGTTGGCGTTGTAGATGCCGCCGCCTTTATCTGCGTTGTTGTTGTAGATGAAGTTGTTTTTGATGGTGGGGGAAATCGCAGCGCCGCTGTTGAGGTAAACGCCTGCACCATCATTATCTGCGGCATTGGCGTAAATGCGGTTTTTGTCAACGATGAGGCTGCCTGCTTGCTGGTGGATGCCGCCACCATTGTTCTCTGCTTTGTTGCTGCGGAGGGTGCTGTTTTGCACGGTGGCAGAGGCATTGTTGTAGAGACCGCTGCCGTTTTGGGTGACGGTGTTGGTGAGGATGTGTGACTCATCTACTGTCAGGATGCCGTCGTTGAAGATACCACCGCCAGAAACGGCCGTGTTCTCCTGTACCCACGCTGTGACAAAGTTGAGGATGCCGTTGTTGTAAATACCGCCGCCGTTGTCGTTGGTATCACCGGCAGCCGAGGCATCACCGTCACGCAAGATGATGTTGGTGATGGTGACGGTGGCGCTTGAGTCAATGTAGACCACACGCCCTTTGTCGTTTGCTTGCAGGGTGGTGGTGACGGTGGAGGTGTCGTCGGGATGTTCCCAACTGCCGTTGATGGTGAGGTTTTTGGTGATGAGCACGGTCTGGGAGATGATGTTACCGCCTACGAGACGGCGGTTGACGTTCTGGCAAATGCCGTCTACGAGAATGGTATCACCGGAAACGGCCGTTTCCACTGCCTGCTGAACCGAGCCAAACACAATATTTTCCTGGCCTTTGATAGCGGCAAAACAACCGCCCACTTCGTCCGCTCCTAAATCAAATGCCTGATGAGAAGGTCGGATATCCCCTTCAAAATCCGTCATGAGCGGCATGTCGGGGATTTCGATGTCAACCACTGGAGAATCAATGGTGATGGTGAAAACACCCGAGACGACATTGGCAAAATTGGGATTGACAGAGATGTCCCCGGGCTGCAAGGGGGCATGGGGCGGATCATTTTGATAGTAATCATTGTAGTCGATGGTGGGGCTGCCTGATGTGGTGGCGTTTATCGCGCCACTGCCGCTACCTGCCTCATTTGCCATCAGGATGTTGCCCCGAATATCGGGAGAGCCGTCAGGGATGGCAAAACCACCACCGGCAGCAGAGGCAATGTTGCCATAAAGCGTGTTGTGCCAGTAAACATGGTCGCCGCTGGCGTTGTAGATGCCTGCTCCGGCAGCGGCCGTGTTGTTGTAGATGAAGTTGTTTTGCACGGTGGCGGTCACGATGTCGCTGCCCGTCAGGTAGAGAGCGCCGCCATTGCCAGTGGCTTCATTGTTGTAGAGGTGGTTGCCGCCTTCGAGAAGCGTTTGGCTGTTCAGGCTGTAAATACCAGCCCCGTCCGCGCTGGCGGTATTGCTGTAGATGTGGTTGTTGCGCAGGCTGGGTTGAGCGCCATCGTCGATACAGATACCAGCGCCATTATTAGCAACGCCGTTGATCAGGGCAAAGTTTTCGACGGTAACGGAAATACCTTGCCCAATGTACATGACTCGACCCAATGTTTTGGCATTGAGTACGCTGTAGGCATCTTCGTCCTGGCTCTTGAATTTTTCATCCCAGCCGCCAAGCAGGGTGAGTTCTTTGGTGATGTGAACGGCCGTTTGCATCGCACCGCCGCATACACTTCCAGAACCAGAACCGGAATCGAAGGGATGCACACCAGAGCAATTGCCAGAAACCTTGATGACGGCTCCTGGCTGCGCCGCGTTGATAGCGGATTGTAAGCTGCCATAAATCGTATTGCCCACCTGAACCAGACAGCCCACCGTTTCATCAGCACCTATGTCAAAGCCCTGGTTAGACGGCCGCGGATCATCCTCAAAGTCTGTGGTGATGGGTGACAAAGGATCGGCGACATCGGTAGCTGGTGCATCCTCAATGAGGTGGAAATCGCCCAGAGCGGGGTCAGTGAGACCTGGTGCTGTGAGCGAAGCAATGGAATTTGTGCCAGTGACTGTACCAAAAATGGTGCTGCCGCTGTTGTTGTAGTAATAGTTGTAATCAGGATCAGAGCCTGTGCCGATAACGGCATCATAAATAGCGGAACCGTCGCCGGTGGCTTGATTACTTTCAAAAATAGAGGAGTAGATGGCAGGCTGCCCGGCCGCATTATAGAAGCCGCCGCCATTGCCTGTGGCGCTGTTGCCATAAACCGTCAGGTGCAGGTAATTGGCTGTGGCTGCTTCGTTATAGAGACCGCCGCCATTAGCTGCGGTGTTGTTGTCAAAAATGGCGTTGGTAACGGTGATGGGGCCAGCGAGGTTAAACAAGCCGCCACCGCTGGTGGCCTGATTGTGATGCAGCCACGCTCCATCGACAACGAGTTCGCCTGTATTATTGTAGACACCACCACCGGAAACGGCCGTTCCCTGTGCCAGTTCAGTTAAAATATATGATTCTTCGTTGTCGTTATTGGGGTCTCGTTCAATATAGAGCCAGGTCAGGCGTGGCTTGCCTGCATCATTGTAAAAACCGCCGCCGAGAACGGCCGTGCCTGTTAACACGTTGACGCCGCGCAATGTAACCTGTCCATCCACATTGTAAAAAGCGCCGCCGGCATCTTCACCGGCTGGGCCGCCGCCTAAACCTGCCGCCGAGCCATTGGTGACAGAAATCGCTTCAATGGTGACGCTGATGCCATCAGAAATAAAGAACGCACGGCCGCGTCCTTCCGGGTCCACCTGCGTGGGTTCTTCAAAGCGCTTGCTAAAATCACTGTTCCAGCCACCCTGAATGGTCAGGCTCTTGGTCAAATGTACCGTCTGGCTGATGGTTTGGCTGTCATACTCAATGGTATGTACACCCCGGCAAATACCAGAAACCAGAATCGTTTTGTCGGTTGAATTGACATCAACAGCAGCCTGGATGCTGCCATAGATGATGCCGCCGCGTCGAGTGCGGCAGCCTGCGCGTTCATCGTAGCCGATGTCATACCCTTCATCAGAGGGGCGGTCATCATCTTCAAAGTCAACGGCAAGGGTGGAAGCTGGATTCGCCGCATCTATGGCAGGAGAACCCATGTCCAGCCGGAACAGGTCATCCCCAAACATAGGATCAGCCGTGAAACTGTGTGAGCCGATAGAAACGTTGCTGTCGTTTTGCCACATGTCCAGGTAATCCAGGTCGGTGCTGCCGCTGCTGGCAAAGATACCACTGCCTGCACTGGCATCGTTTTCAGAGAAGATACTGTTGGTTACGGTGAGCGTGGCACCGTTATTGAAAACGCCGCCACCATTGCCCGAAGCGCTGTTGCCAACCCAGGTGTTGAAGTTGAAGACAGCCGTACCGCCGCTTAAAGAAACGCTGCCACCATTGCCAGATAAGGTTTCATTGTTGTGGAACAGATTGTTTTGCCCACTAAAGGAGCCGCCATTCATGGCGAAGGCACCCCCGTTATTACTGTTGGCGGTGTTGGTGAGGAAACTTGACTGCCGAAGCACCAAGGTGCCGCCTGTCATTTGAATAGCACCACCATCAAAGGCGGAGGTATTGCTGATGAAAAGGCTTTTGTCAATGGAAACGGCCGTTCCGCTGTTCATAAACAAAGCACCACCCCGGGTGGTGGCATGATTGCCACTAAACACAACGTTGTTGAACTTGGGTTCAGCACCAGTGGCTATAAGCGCCGCGCCACCATTGCCGTTGCTGCCATTTTTCAGCGTCAAAACGCTGAATTCAGGCTGTTGTTTGTTGATATTGAAGACACGTCCTGCCTTTTCGGCGTTGATAATTGTCAACGTGGGGTCTGGTTCGTCTCCCTGCCCATCATCCTTGAAGGTTTTCCAACCACCACTGATGTAAAAAACATCATTAATGGCAATACCATGTTCCTTGTATTCGCCGGGGGCAATGCGGATTTCATCACCAGAGGCAGCCTGACCCACGGCTTGGGTGATAGAGCCACATGGTTTGCTGGGTTGGGTGCAGTTATTGTCATCGTCACTTGCACCCAATTTTACGTAGCGGGTGCCGACGGTGGCCTTGGCGGTGATGGTATTAACGACGGTAGCAAAAATGGTGGGACTAAATTCCGAGGTAGCTTTTAGCCTGACGATATTTTCAAAACCTGCATCGGCATCTGCTGCCACTTGAATCTGAACCTGAACGTTCTCTGAGTGCCCCGCATTGAGGCCGACAGTAAGTGGTTCACTGGAAACCAGCTTTGCCCATTGACTCGGATCAAAATCGATGGTGACGATGAAGTTTTCAAAGGCATCGCCGGTATTGGTGAGTACATGGGTGAGGGTGATGAGTTGACCGGGGAGTTCAGTGCGTGTGTAGTTGGGGGTAAAGCTGATGCCCGGATGAGGCGCAACTGTTGAGTTGACGATGGCGCGGGCAAATACAGCATTGTCGGCCTGGGAGGTGGCGGTGATGGTGGTGAACGCATCTTCATAGGCAGCCGCACCGCCAGGTATTAAGACCTGTGTGCTGAAGCTGCGGGTCTCACCTGGGGGGATGGGGCCAATGAGGGTAGCACAACTGGCTATACTCCACTTGTTATTGGCGCAGGAGATGACATAGGTGTCGTTTAGGGAGCCGTCATTGCGAATGGTATGGGTGAAAACGGCCGTTGTTCCTCTTTCCACATAATTTAGTTCCGTTGCCGGGGCGATGCTCACCTCTCGGAAGTCCTGGTAATATTCGTCAGCGCCTACATCCTGAAGTGATGAATCGGTGGGATTGGGACGAGGTTGTCCATCAATATCTATATTGACATCCGTATTGTTGCTGCCGGAATTACGAGCCGCACTGCCGCCAGTGATGTGATAATTCTGTCCCGCAACGTTAACAAACGCGGGGTCGCCGGTGACATTGTTGGTAAAACTGACGCCGCTGGCATCAATCGTATCGCTGAGTAAATTGAATGTGCCGGATACGGAGGCAGGTGCGTTGTTATCGTTGTTCAAACCGTTATTTCCAGGGCTGGTATTCAGGGCAATGATGGTGTTGTGCATGGCAACCGTGCCAAACTCCAGATGCAGACCGCCACCATTGCCAATGGCTGTATTGCTGGCGATGGTGTTGTTCCAAATAACACCACTCCCACTAGAATAAATCCCACCGCCCACGGCACTGCTGGTGGCGGAGTTAACGGCTTCATTCAAATACAACAAGTTGCTGTACATGGAAAACTGAGCGCCATTAACGCCTAAACCACCACCAATATCAGCACTATTTTCGAAAATTTTATTGCCGACAAAGTGGCCTTTGGCGTTGAAGAACATAAAAACACCACCGCCCAATTGGGTACCATTGCCAGAGGCTTTGTTTTTAGAAATATTGTTGAATGAAATAGTAGAGGAGATAGTGGCGCTGGCATTGTGGAGGTAAATACCAGCCCCATTGGCTGTGGCGGTATTGCTGTAAATGTCATTATAGGCAATGGTTGAACCGCCGCCGTCATAAATGCCACCACCACCTAAGGTGGTACTGGTGGAGGCGTTGTGGTGAATAGCATTGTGCCGAATGACTGGCCGACCATCACCATCTGCAATGTAAATACCGGCACCATCTTGGGAACGGCCGTTTTGTATATGAAAGTTCTCAATAATAGGACTGGCACCAACCCCAATCGCCACCACACGACCGTCGTTATTGCCATCCAGGGTTGTGATATTGCCAGGATCGGCCGTGTCACTCCATGTCCCTGTGCCAGAATTGTACAGATAGCCGCCCGTGACGGTCAGCGATTCTGTGACATTTAAGACAGGTTCACTGCCCACACTTTTATAGGTTCCTGCCGCCACCCGAATTTCATCCCCATTTTGTGCCAGCGTTACCGCACGTGCCAACGAACAAGGCGCTGTTGACAGGCAAGAAGCATCGCTGGCGCCGGTATCCGTTACAAAATAAGTGGTTGCAGCTGCTTGCACCGCAGAAGGATTGATGCCCAAAAAACCAAATAACATGAGCAGCATAAAAATGACCAACAACGGTACAAAGCTCAAATACCCTATCCGATGCCAGGTACGTCGATTTTGAGTGGTATTGAATTTGGAGACAAGTGAATATGATTGTGAGAAATCCCAATTAGCCATAACAACTGCACCTCGAAAAATAAGTGAAGAACTGGAAACCTGACATTGCAAGATGTCAGGTCATCATTAAATGGACGCCAGAATTTTTGCGACCGAATCGATGAATAGAAGAGTCAGATAGAAAATAAAAAAGCGCAAAACGTTCTCGCAACAACATTTTGCGCTTTTGATTAGATGTGAAACCTTTCTGAAAGGAGTTTCATCACAGAGATTCTCAATAACCACATCATTCGTATCACTCAAATGTTATTTTGCATTTGCCTGTTGATGAGATAGGTATGGAACCAGAATAAGTGGCATTACCAGAACTGTCTGTGGTGACAGAATAAGTGGAACCCTGTTGTGTACCATCGGCAAATACTTTGAATGACACACTGCCATCCTTCAAAATACCGCCATCTTCCAGGCCGACGATAGAGACATTACTGATTGTACCCTGGCAGCCACCAGTTCCAGATTTGATATTTGAATCGTGACCTGTAATCACAGCTTCTATGCCCTGGCCTGTAATCACCTGTCCGTTTAGTCCGGCCGTTATTTTGGCAAAAACTACCATAACTTGTGATCCTAAAAGGGTCAGGACAGCGATAATGACAATCGCTACTAATACCAAAAGCAAGGCGTACTCAACCAGCCCTTGCCCTTCTTCTCTTTGGGGAATTTTCATAATATTGCTCCTAAATAAATAAAAAAATAAATACAACAAATAATCACGATAAAGTTAGATATAGGTACAGTATAAGGTAGAGCGCGTCATCTTCTTGTGAGAAATGGAAGGAAAGGGGGTAGGATATTTGTACTAGCAAGCAGAAAGCTTTTTAGAAAAGTAAAATCAATAGTGCGAAGCCCCAAACTAATAAATCTCCCAAAACGCATTTAAAAATGAGTAAATCATTAAATTATAGGAGAGATTATACCGTAAACTTGTATGAGATGGAAATTATGAATGAGAGGAGGGAACAGCAGGAGGAATCCTGGACTGTTTCAAAATATGCAGAATTTGGTGGTGAAAAAGTGGTGTTTTCTGGCTGAAAATTAAAGCTGAAAACCGCCCCGGTAAGGGATGACTTTATAGTTGAAATCTGTTACGAGTTTTTCGAGTTGTTGATTGAGGGTGACCCAATTCTCGCTGGCTAAAACGGCCGTTATTGTTGCCTGCTCTTCACAAACAAACCCCATGAGTCGGTTTGGCCCGTTGCCGTAAGCCGTTTGCCACACTTCGCTTATTTGCAGCCCCATGGATTGCAAAGTAGGCACATACTCCCCCATGACAAACTGGTAGTAATCATGTAGCAACTCTTCTCTAATTTCATAAGTAAGCATGAGTTTAAAACCCAAGATTTTGTCTGCCATTGCTTTACTCCGCTGCCTCAATCTTAGCGGAGGGTACGGTAAAGGCAAATGTACTGCCTTCTCCTAATGTACTTTTAAACCAAATTTCGCCGCCTTGTGCTTCCACCATTTTCTTGACGATGGAAAGCCCCAAGCCCCAGCCAGCTTGTTCACGCACGGCTTCGTCTTCAGCACGGAAGAATTGGGTGAAAAGCTTGGCCTGATTTTCAGGGGAGATGCCGATGCCGGAGTCAATGACGGCTATTTGCGCACGGCCGTTTTCCTGCAAAACCTGTATCACCACCTGCCTCCCATCCGGTGTGTATTTGTTGGCGTTACTCAGCAGGTTGGTAAGCACCTGGTTCACACGGCGGAAATCGGCATAAACGGCCGTTACATCCGGCTGCACATCAACTTTTAACGTTTGGTTGCGTGTGTCCAGGCGTTCCCGCAAACTGTCCACCACATCCTCCACCGTATCCCGAATATCAAACGTGCCAAACTCAAACGCCATGCGCCCACTTTCCATGCGATTGATGTCAGAAAGATCGCTAATGAGTACGCTCATGCGCCCCAAATTGCGTTTGATCACTTCCATGAACTGCTTTTGCTGCTCGTTCAATTCACCCGTCATGCCGCTGATAATGAGGTCTGTGTAGCCCTTGATGGAGGTCATGGGCAGGCGCAGTTCATGCGTGACAATGGAAATGAACTCGCTTTTGGACTGGTTGGCGGCGGCAATTTTTTCATACAGGCTGGCATTTTCAATAGCAACCGCCGCCCTGTCTGCCAGGCGCTCCACAAATTCCTTGTCCACCTCATCAATGGCAACGGCCGTTTGGCTTTCCAGCGTGATAAGTCCCCTCACCTGTCCCTCACGCAGAATCGGCACACACAACTGCACTTGGGCCGGACTGCCATCAATGGCTTGGGCTTCGCTCACATGTTGCGTAAACACAGCCTGTTTTTCGGCCAAAACCTGCGCCAAAATGGGATGGTTTACCGGCACAAAACGTTGCTCATCCTCGTCGGAATGGGTATCGACCAACAAATGTAAAACGAGTTCACCTTCTTCTGTTTCTTCAATAAGGCCAATAGAACCAGAATCGGCAGTGGTATGCCGCATCGCCCAGCCCAGTGCTGAACTGAGCACCGCATTCAAATCCAGCGACTGGTTAAGCTGCTGGTCAATGCGCTGGAAAATAGAAAGCTCCTCCACGCGCCGCGCCAGCGCCTGATCCGTTTGCGTGAAGAGGCGGGCGTTATCAATGGCAATGGCCGCTTGATTGGCAAAGGTAGCTAACAGTTCCAGATCATCATTTTGGAAGACGCCGCTAAACAGGCGGTTGTCCACATAAACCGCGCCAATGATCCGTCCGCGAGCGCGGAGAGGCACGCACATAATCGAGCGCAGTTGAAAGCCAATGACACTTTCTTGCGTGGAAAAGCGTTCATCCTCCTGGGCGTTGCTGGTGAGGATGCCCTTGCCGGTGGTGGCTGCCCGTTGCAACACGGTACGGCTGATCTGCATCGTCTGGCCTTCGATGGTTTCCTGGTCAACGTTTCGCGCCGCTTCGGTGTGCAGCTTGCCGTTGACTTCATCATAGAGCATCAAAAAGCCGCGCTCCGCGCCCGTTAGCTGGATAATGGCATCCATAACCTGGTTCAGCACTTCGCTCAAATCCAGGCTTGTGCCTAGTTGCGAGCTAACTTCGTATAGAGCTTCTAGTCGTGCCTGTCCGTCTTGGGATTTGGTTGTTTGATTGGTCATAGGGTCTTTAAAGATTGAAGATTAAGGATTAAAGATTGGCGATTTTGCCCCTCTTTAATCTTCACTCTTTAATCTTCCTTCATAATAATTACACACAGATTGTAATACGCAGATCTCGCATTTAGGTTGTCTGGCCGTACAGGTTTCCCGGCCGTGCCGGATGAGGTTCAGGTGCATGGCGTAATAAGTTTCCGGCCTGTCTACATTCTCTAGTATATCGTGGGCTTTGTCAGCCGTTACTTTAGACCCAATTAGCCCCAGCCGCTGGCTGATGCGGTGAACGTGGGTATCGACAGGGAAAGCGGGACGATTGAAGCCAAAAAGCAAGATGATGGCGGCCGTTTTGGGGCCAACCCCTTTGATGTTCACCAGCCACGCTTTTGCCTCGTCTAAGGGCAGGTCGTTGAGGAAGTCGAGGCTGATTTTGCCCTGGCTGTTATAGACGTATTGCAGGGCGGCCTGGATGCGCGGCCCTTTTTGATTGGCTAATCCGGCGGGGCGAATGGCTTCCACAATATCCGCTTCTGGAGCGGTCATAACGCTTTCCCAATCTGGATACTGTTCTTTAAGGGCGTAGAAGCCTTTGTCTCGGTTGGTGTCTGAGGTGGATTGGGAGAGGATGGTGCAGACGAGTTCGTCTTCAGGTGGGAGGTGCTGACGCCAGGTGCGTTCGCCATACTTTTCCTTGAGTAAGTTGTAAACGATGTCGTACTGCTCTTGTAGTGCCATTGTTACTGCTCCGTGCCTCATTGTAATGGGAAACGGGATTATAACACGCATAAAAAACGTGAAAATTGGAAGGCAAAAGAAGGAAGGCAGAAGGCAGAAATAGATGGTTCTGCCTTTTGCCTTTCTTCTTCTGCCTTATTTTTTGCGTGCCTGGATGCGTTCTTGGAGGCTGGCGAGAACGGCCGTTCTCTCTCCTTCATTTAGCCCTATCAAATCAAAGACGGCGTTGTCCAAAGCCTGGCGGGTGGGGTGGCTGAGGTGATCTTCGGTGGTGGCAAACGGCCGTTTTGCCAGTTCCGTGAAGAGCGCAGCCAATTGTTGTGCTTGCGGGGCAGAGAGAGCGCGCGGATCGGGCAGGAGGATGCGGCCTAGTTCATAGGCCGCCAGCCAGAGCACACCCGCGCCAAAGTTGATGCGGCCGTGTAGTTCGCATTGCAGGGCAAACCAGGCACTGTTGAGCAAAGCCGCTGCCACTTCTGGCTGAATGTCGGGCGGGAGTTGAATCTGGTAAAGCTGCTGATCCACGAGCAGGGACTCGGCCAGCAGCGGTGCCATGTGCCGCCGCCAAATGCCTTTGGGCAGGATGAGCCGGGCGGCTGGCTGGGGTGGCAGGCTGTACCAGGGCTGGCGCACGGCGCAAGTGGTGTGCTGGTGAATGCCTTCTTGTTCGCCCCAGGTGAGGTAGCGGGAAACGGCCGTTCCCGTCAACTGAGCATCGGGCGGAATCCAGAGTAGTTCATGTTTGCAGTCAGCGGCGGAGAGGGTGAGATGGGTCAGTCCGCGCAGTGATTTGAGCAAGGGGCGGCGAAATTCCGGCTCGATTTGCCACGTTTCAATGGTTTTTGCATCCAGGTAGAAGAAATCGTTGGCGCCGGTGGTGAAGCCGCGCTGCACCGTCGCCCAGCTTTTGAGCGGACGCAGGCTGGCTTGCACGTGGGGCTGGCTGACGACGGCTGGCGCACGCAGCAGCAGTCCCCATTTGGCGGCGGGGCGCAGATCATGCTGTGCCAGCACGCAGATGGCGGCTTCGTCATTGGTGCGGCTGACGCTGGGCAGCAGGCGGGTGACGAGGCGTTCGACGGCTTGCTGGCGCTGGTAGCTGGTGAGGGGGAAGGGGATGAGGGCGGTTAACGGCCGTTTCAACCGCACCAGTCGCACCAAATTAGCAGCCCGACGGTTGGGGCCGCTGCATTTTTCCAGAATGATCAGGCAGGTGTTGATTTTGGCGTCACTGAACCAGCGTTCAACGTCTGATTCGATTATGGCGAGGATTTTGTAATGGTCGAGTAAATACTGTTTGAGCCGTTCGCCGTAGGCCACATCGAGCCAGGCGTTTGGCACGACAAAGCCAAAGCGCCCGCCCTCGCGCAGAAATTCAGTGCCGTGTAAAAAGAAGTAGGCGTGCAGCCCGGAGCGTCCACCTAGACTGTGCCACAGGGAGGCGGGCATGAGCAGTTGGGCCTCGTCAGTCTCGCTGACGGCGGTCACTGAGCCGGTCACTGAGCCGGTCACTGAGCTTGTCGAAGTGACCAACTCAGCGACCGGTGCTTCGGCGAACAAGGCTAACTGTTCGCCCGCGTCTTCATGCAGTTTGCCGAGCCACTCGGCGCGGGTGTAGGGTGGGTTGCCGATGATAGCGTCAAACGGCCGTTCCCCGTCCAAATTAGTTGCGAAGAAGTTCTGGTTTGTGATGTGGGCCTGGGGGAGGGATTGTTGGGCGGAAACGGCCGTTTCCGCATCCAGTTCAATGCCCCACAACGCCTCTGCGGGAATGTCGCCACGTCCGTCGGTGAGCCAGTCCAGCCATTGGGCGGCACGCAGCAAGAACGCGCCTTCACCACAGCTAGGGTCGAGCAGCCTGTCCGTTGGCCGGCGCAGACAAAAGCCGAGCAGCAAATCCGCCACGTCGGGTGGCGTTTCAAATTGACCAAAGGTGTGTTGTTTGTCTGGCATGTGTCATTTCCTCTGAGCGAGACCTGACAGGTTTACTTCCGTAACAGGCTGTATGGTCATTTTTGCATGGCACATTATCTTGTTAGACTGATGCATTGCTAAACCTGTCAGGTCTTTAAAGGTTCGTTTCCCTTCCCGTTAGAACGCATTATAATGACGCGCATATTGTATCATAGACGGTGTGCGGAATCGTCTATCGCCAATCAACAATCGTTAATCAGCTATGACTTCTCTTTCTCACAGCAAATTTCTGCAAACCTTGCCTGAAGTGGTGGTGGCACACCTGCCGCTGGAACTGCAAGGCATAAAATCACGCCAGCCGTGGGGGTGGCTGGTGCAGTTTCACTATGGTGAGCCACGGTTGCACTATGAGGTATCAAAGGTGGCGCGAGGTGTTGGCTGGGAGTTGGGGTTCCATTGTGAAGCCACAGACAAACACCTAAATCGGCTGCTGCTGGATGGCTTTCGCCGCCATTTGTTTGAAATTAAAGATACCCTGGGCAATTCCATTGAAGCGGAGATGTGGGATAAGGG
>JACSSI010000655.1 GCA_014879345.1 Anaerolineae bacterium
GGGAGAATAAAAGCGATGATTAAAAGATTGAAGATTAAAGATTGAAGATTGGGTGTAATGTGCCTCTTTAACCTTTGATCTTCAATCTTCAATATGCCGCTCGCACCAGCCATCCACCATACTGCCACCACCATCTGCGCCCCGACGATGAACACATCCAGGTCAGGCACATAATAGTTGAGACCGTAAAAGGTGTAACCCAGCCAGGTGATGCCAAAGATGAGCGCCATCTGCCAGTTGCGCCAGAGCATGAAAATGAAGCCAAACAAGGCTAGTGTCAGATTGAACCAGCCCCAATTGGTGAGATAGATGCGGCCAATGACTTCGTAACGGGTCATGTCGTCGAGCCAGGCTCGCCATTGCAAGGCTCCGGCAAAACGGCCGCCAATGACCCAATCGAGGAAGCGTGCCATGCCCATCGGTTCATGATTGATCACTTGCCAGCGGATGGGCAGGTAAGCGTAGAGCAAGAGGGGGAGGAGGAAGGCGAGAGCCAAAAGGATTAACGATTTAAGATTTTGGATTGACGATTTTTTGCGGCTGAATGTGCTAGAGAATAGCAAAGTTAAGGCGGCGGCAGGCAACAAAAAAACGGTGGTTAAATGATTGGTCATTCCTAACCCTAAGACGAGGGCTAATGCAATAGGCAACCACTGCTTACTGTTCACTGTCCACTGTTCACTGTCCACTGCCCACCCCCCAATCTCCCGCATGAGCAAAAACGCCAGCACCACAAAAAGCGTGTGCAGGGTATACACCTCAGCTTCGATGGCCTGGCTCCAAAAGGTGGGGATGAGGCCGAAGAGTGTTGCACCGAGAACGGCCGTTATCCCCCTCATCTTCATCCGGCAGCCCAATACAAACAACAGGGAAACGGCCGTTAGCCCATACACCATCGTGCCAACATTAAGCCGCCACGCCACAGAGTTAATCGGCAGCAGCGTAAACAGTTTACCGAGCAGCAAATAGAGCGGATAACCTGTGGGGTGGGCAATGCCCAACTGCGGCGCGACGACCTGAAACTCAAAGGTATCAGCCTGGCCGACAGCGTCTGGCATAGTCAGCAGATAAACGGGCAGCAGTGCCGCCAGTACGAAAAAGATGCCCAACCAGCGCCACGCAGCCTCATCGGTGCTGTTGTGGGCGATCAGCAGCGCCACCAGCCATAAGGAAGCGAGGAAGATGAGCCTGGAGGCCACTAAATCGACAGTCGGATCGAACAAATAAAGAAGATTGAGCAGCAGGGGAAGCAACGCTGCTGCCTGGATCTGTTTCCGTTGCCAAACATCCGTGCCCAGTAAGGAAATGATGAGGGCGAAAGGGATGATGTATAACGGCCGTCCTAGCCACAACAGGTAAGGGAAAAACCCTTCATACAAAATGCGGCTCAAAGCCAGCCCACCCACAAACCAGAGGATAATAGTGGGCAGCAGTTTTATCACCGTCTTCGTGAATTCTGTTCGATTGCCTTCATGCCAGGTTGTCATCAGATTTGTCATCGGGATGGTATTGTATCGTGTTGTGGTAGATTTTCAGGTAGAGTGGGGAAATCACGTGGGAAAAGCCCATCGCTCCCTTTTGCGAACCCGTTAGCAATTTGTTAACATATTGCATGAGTCCTGCATTTATTGTTCTGTTGATTGTCTCCCTTTTTTTCGATTTCCTCAATGGCTTCCACGATAGTTCCAATATCGTGGCTACACCGATAGCTTCCCATGCCATGAAGCCGCGTCGTGTCTTATGGCTGGCGGCGGCAATGGAATTTGCAGGCCCCTTCCTTTTTGGCGTTGCCGTCGCGGAAACTATTGGCACCGGTCTCACCAATCCAGATAACGTCACAATGACTGTTCTCAATGCGGCCCTGTTAGCGGCCGTTGTTTGGAACCTGATAACATGGTGGTTTGGCATCCCTTCCAGTTCCTCCCATGCGCTTATTGGCGGTTTGGTGGGCGCAGTTATCGTCAGTGCCGGGATTGAGGCTATTGATCCTGCCGGTCTTATCAAGGTGACAACCGCTTTGTTGCTATCTCCGATTTTGGGAATCGTGGTTGGCTATTTTCTGATGCAGTTGACGTTATTCTTGGCACGAGGCGCCACACCTAAAGTAAATGGCTTTTTTAGGAAATCTCAAATTTTCACCACAGCGGGACTTGCTTTGAGCCATGGCGCTAATGATGCGCAAAAAACAATGGGCATCATCACGTTAGGATTGCTGACGGAGGGTGCTATCGACGAATTTGTCGTGCCGACTTGGGTGATTTTTGCCAGCGCTTCCATGATTGCTTTAGGCACGGCGATGGGTGGGTGGCGGCTCATTAAAACGTTAGGCTACCGTATTTACAAGATCCGCCCAATTCATGGCTTTGTATCACAAATTTCTGGTGCATCTATTATTTTGGGTGCGGCCATATGGGGAGCGCCTGTCAGCACAACACAGGTCATGAGTTCTTCGATTATGGGGGCGGGTTCGGCCGAACGCTTATCTAAAGTACGTTGGTTTATCGGTTATGAAATGGTAGTTGCCTGGGTACTAACGATCCCGATTTCAGCCGTTTTGGCAGGCATTGTATATTTATTATTAACATTGATTTTTCCTAGTTAGCTGCGTAACCTCCGGGAGGCTTATGAGCATGGAAGGGTATGATGGATTGGTTAAAACGTTTTTTGAGGCCAAAACAAGACAATTTTATGGCGCTGTTGATTCAACAGGGTAAATATACAATCTATATCGTAGATGCTTTGCAGGCGTATTTGAGGAAGCAAAGCGATAAGAAAAGCACTCATGCACGTGAGGTGGAAAAAGAGGCTGATGAGATTCAGCGCATTCTGGTGCATGAATTGATGGATACTTTTGTGACGCCAATTGATCGGGAAGATATTTTTTCGTTGTCACGGGCGTTGGATAATTTTATTGACTATGTGTATGACACGGTGGATGAGTTGGAAATTTTTAAGTTGGAAGCGACAGAGCCTGTGGTAAAAATTGCAGGTTTGCTTCATGAAATGTCCATAGAACTGCATATGGCGATTACGCAGTTGATGGATTATCCTGGGGTCGCTCAGGAACATGCTCGGCGGGTAAAACATTTGGAAAATCAGGTTGAAGATGTGTATCGGCTTAGTTTGGCGGCACTCTTTCAAGGACCGCAAGACGTGCCACAGGTGATGGAGATTTTGAAGACACGGGAAGTGCTGCGTCATCTCTCGAATGCGGCGGATCAAGGGGATAGGGCGGCTGACACGGTGATGGATATTGTGGTCAAGTGGAGCTGATTAATTGTCAATTGTTGATGACGATGAAGGTAGAGGGTGCAGTTAGTTTTTGTGTAACAAAGCAGACTACAAAAGTCTTACCAATACTAATTGGCATTAAATTTGAGGAG
>JACSSI010000656.1 GCA_014879345.1 Anaerolineae bacterium
ATTTTCAAAAAACCCACAACATTATTTCATGTTGGCTACGATGCTCGTGACTATTATGATTTTAGGATTGAAGTACTGATTTTGATTTAGGCATATTATATATGAATTCTTACAATAATACTTAATGGAAAATTAATGACTCGGGTTTTTACACAAATTGTAAGCGAGTTAGGGTATAGATATTTAGTTATGCAAAATCGCATTCACCCAATCGCGGGTTTCTACGGGGCGTAGGAACTGACCTAGATAATGATCCCCAAGCCACAACTCAAAATGAAGATGTGCATCGCTATCAGGGCTTTCAAGGGAGGCTGGCGATCCCGAATTACCCACCGTACCGATAAATTGTCCTTTGGTGACGTGCTGCCCTTCTTCTAAATCCCAGGCGATGCTGCCCAGGTGAATATACCGCGATATGAGGCCGTTTTCGTGCTCTAGCCACACTTGTTGCCCTCTATAAAAATCCAACGCCTCTTCAGATGTATAGCCTAATTCATATGCCTGATTACGCATTTCATAAAAAGCTGCTGGAAATGGCGGTGTGTAATCATGCATGGCTCGGATAACAACACCATCAGCGGCGGCGAATATCTGTGAGTCTCTGGCCCAATAAAAATCTGCGCCTTGATGTACCCCCAGACGATAATGACGAGGCGCGCCGGGCATTTGCAAATCTCTGGTGGTGATGTCCCAACCGATGGGTGGTGCAAAACCAGATATGGATGCTAAAAAGGCAGGGTCATGGGGTTGGGTGCCAGTTAAGAGTGGTTGCCCAGACACGTTGGCTATTTTTTCAGGCTGCTCAAAAAAGTAGAGACGATTTTTTCCAGCAAACAGCAAGTTGCCTGATTGAGGATGCACGGTAAAGGCACTTATTTCAGCATTTTGAGGTAGTTGGATCATGTTTTGTAATTGTCCGTTTTGTGGAGAAAAGGTTAATAGGCGATTACCATCCTTATCTAGAACGTAAACGGCCGTTTCCCTCCCCGCAGACGAGGCCACTACCTGTCTTGCCTGATCCATTTTAATATCGGGTCGGAACACATCAACTGTGCTCGTCGATTCATACAGGGTGAGCATGGCCTCCGTGTCATCCATATGCTGTTCCAGTACATAAACTGAATCTCCCATCGCAGACAAATCTATGCCTCGTGCTTCTGGCAAGTTCCACAGGGATTGACGCTCACCATTTTCATACAACATGGCATAGTTGTAGCTCGTTTCCAGGAGATAACGGCCGTTTTCTTCCCCATCCAGTGCCACATAATAATGACTGGAGGTGTCGCTGATAGGCCGATCATATCGATCCATCAGCCAAACTTTGCTTTGCCAATCATACCGGTACACATCTCCAGCCCGATCCAGCACCAACAAGCCATCCGGAGCAATATGCAAATCAATTGGCTCAATCACCGTCACGCCATCAACTACATCGCCACTCTGGAGCAGCACTTCAGCTTGCTCAGGCTGCACCAAATCCAGGAACAAGACGCGACCGGCGTCGATAAGATATGCTGTGTTTTCTCGGATTTCAAAGGAGATGGGATGAACAAACGTGTCTTCTGGATATTGCCACACGCCAGTATTGCTGCCATCGACCACAACCAGCGGCTTGCCCGCCGCGTCAGCTGCTGCCAAGAATTCTGAATCTGTTGGGTTTTGAATGACGGGTAGAGGACGAGTTGGTTCGATAACGGCCGTTGGCGTCATCGTTGGCACAGCGGTTGGCATAACTGGGGGCATGGGTGTTGCCGTCTCTGCCACACTTTTTGCCACAATCTGAGCCTCTCGGGTAGAAGCGCTTGCTTCTGCCACAGTCATGTCCTCCGATGAAACCGTCGCACCGCAAGCTGTATTTAAGAAAACAACCAGACTGCCAACAATAAACCACCAATACTTGATGTAATCTCTCTTCTTCACACGAGAATTGTAGAACAGTTCACAAATACAGCAATGATTCTCATGGGCGCATTAGGGAAAAGATTGAAGATTAAAGATCGAACAAATCTTTAATCTTCAATCTTCATCCTTATACCCCTTGACCGCTTTGTGTTAAAATGCCGCCCCAATGGACGAATCATCACCAACACCACGCCGTCTCTCCAAACGCAAACGGGCAGCCTTCACCATCATGCCGTTTTTGCTGCTGCTCCTCTGTTTGGCAGGGCTTAACCTATGGGCGCGATCTATTGTGCAATCGAATCCATCTCCGACATCAGGTGCAGAACCGGCAACGGCCGTTCCCACCGAAGCCCCCGCCATGCAATCCGTAGCCACAGAAACCACCACGTCAGACACGCTTAATACAGGCGTGCCCACCCTGGCTGCCACCGCCGCCCCACCCCCGACCGCAACCGCCATCCCCCAGCCAACGCTGCCAGCTACCGCCACTATCACCCTGCTCGGCCCGCCCGACCAAAGCCGCGTCATGGCCGAAGACAGCCTCACCGTCTACTGGACATGGCCGCTGCCTTTGGCTGAAGACCAATACTTCGGCGTCTATTTGCAAGAAGAAAGCGGCGATACGCGTGTGGGCCGCCTGGAAGCGGCCAACTTTGGCGCCGGCTATCGCTGGCAAACCCAGGCCCAATACCTGACCGACGATGGCGGCGAAGTGAGCTACCTCATCAAACTAGAAACCATCCTGTCCGACACGCCCCTTATCACCAGCGAACCACGCACTCTGTTTGTTTTAACCAGCCAATAAAAAGGCAGTCCTGAAGGGCTGCTATCCAAACCAAGCCACTTCACCATTCACCATTAATTATTCACAATTCACAATTCAAAACGGCCGTTTCACCCCAACTGCCATATGATTGGAAAATGTCAAGTGGGCTATGGTACGGCGGTGACGCCGACCACAACAAGGATCTATTGCTGGGATAACATTAAGCTGTAGATACAACAAGATATAATCACCGCTATGACTCCTACAGACATCATGAATAAACCTGTAGTTCTTCGTGCTTTTTGGTATGTATCATCAGATCCTTCGTTACTAAAGCTCTCTTTATACATTTTGTATCCACGAAAAATAAGGAAACTGTAGATTAGATAACCTGCAATAACGGGTATGATAAATAATCGTAAATTGGACATAGAAGTAAAGCCTTATTTAATCTTAAATTCGTACCAGAAATATGACTGCGTGGCTGAAATCGAAGCACCACCTCCAGCCAACCCCCCAAAAAAGTAACACCCCGTGTTTCACCGGTAAAAGGTATTGTTCCAGTTTTGCCCCCTGCTCTGGAAAGGTCTTTCACCTGCTGCTGTGGCCGACGTCACGCTGCGCCACTCCCCGCTTGCCAGTCTCCAAAACGGCCGTTTCCATTCCATCTGCTCAAAATTCACCTATCCCCCGATTTTCTACAGGCGTTGTCCC
>JACSSI010000657.1 GCA_014879345.1 Anaerolineae bacterium
TCGAGGGAAATGGAACCTGTGGGAATGACTTCTACCTGAAGATGAAAGGCATCACCCAGTTTCATGATAGCGCCCTCGCCGAAGCGTTTGTTGAGGGTGGCTAATGTGTTTTCTAGTTGGCGATCTTTGTCTTTCTGAGCCATGCTTTCCCTGTAAATAGTTATGTCGAATCTTAGGCTTGTAGTGTACAATAGCGTTATGGAATTCGCAAACCAATGTTCAAATCCCCTAAACCGTGAACTTGATGAAATTTCAGAGGTACGTGTGGCTAAAAAGTCGGATGCGATGGCGATTACACGCTTGCTGAATTCGACACGGTTTACGCATTATCATGTGGATTGGCATATGCCTGTTGATTGGTTGGGGGATGCTGGTTTTGTGGTGATACCCAGGGCGGAGGCGGTGCTTGAAGCACATAGGCCAAGCCTGTTTTTGCCACAGGATGAGTTGTTGGCTTGTTTGGCGGTGACGGCTGAACCGATGCCGGCGGCTTGGGTGCGTTTGGCGGCCGTTTCTGATGCCCTTGACTCTCAAAAAGCACTTGCGGATATGTTTGCGGTGGTGAAGGCGAATTTACGAGCAACGGCCGTTACCGAGGTCGGTTGGTTGGTGTTGGAGCCCTGGCTGCTTACTATTCTGCCGGATTTGGGGTTTGAGGAATTTACTGTCATGGAAACTTACATGAAGGGAGACCTGAATCTGCCGGAAATCAAGCCAGTGCCGGATTTATTGATCCGGCCGGTAGCACCGGAGGATTTTGAGAAGTTGGCTGCATTGGAAACGGCCGTTTTTGAGCCATTGTGGCGGTTTAGCAAAGAGACATTGCGCTTGGCGCGTCGGGATGCAGTGAGCTTTGATGTGGCCTATTTGGGTGACAGGTTGGTTGGGTATCAGATTAGTTCTGGCGGCCGTTTTGGGGCGCATCTGGTACGCCTGACAATTTCGCCTGATTTGCAGGGGCAGGGCATAGGCACTGCCATCTTTGCCCATACCATAGAAGAGTATCAGCGGCGTGGCTATCAACATATCACCTTGAATACCCAAGTTGACAATGATGCCTCACATCGTTTATACAAAAAGTTTGGATTTTCGGCGACTGGTGAACAGATGCCGATGTGGGTAATGTCCGTTTCTGAATCATGAAAATAGGTTCGTTACGGTTAGTTGTGTGGAGGTAAAACCATGAGTGCTTATGAACCAGTTGAACTGCCAGAAGATGTGCCTTATGTCAATGCCATGTTGTTGCAAATGATGTGGGGTATTGAAGAAGTGATGGGCAAACATGGCCTGAATGCTGTTTTACAAGAAAGTAAATTAGATCGGTATATAGACAACCCGCCGCCAAACAATCTGGAGTTTGGGGTATTGGCGCGAGAATACGCTGGCTTAAACGAAGCCATTGAGCAGTTTACAGGGCGTGCAGGCAAGGGCATGTTGAAACGTATCGGCCGTTCTTCGTTTCGGTGGGGCGTAAAAGAACAGTCGGCCGTGATGGGGTTGGCGGGTATTGCTTTAAAAGCGCTGCCCAGTCGTTTGCGTAAGCGGGCTGTGCTTTTGGGAATGCGTAAAGGCATCATGGATACAGTGGATTATGCTTCAATAGAAGTCAAAGATGAAGATGGCGTTCTGGTTTTTATTGATTACGCCTGTGTAAGCTGCCATACGCGCCATGCGGAGGAATCAGTCTGCCATTTGTATGCGGGTTCGCTGCAAGAGGCGATGGCCTATGCTACGGGAAAGGATTTCCAGGAGTTTGAAGTGTTTGAAACGCTTTGTCGAGCCAAGGGTGATGGAGTGTGCCGGTTTGAAATCCGGGACAAATAAGTCGCATGACTGTTTCTGAATCTACGCGCTTGAGTCGTGGTCTACAATGGGCGGATGTGGCGTTTATGTTGTGGGCTGCCATGTTTTTGGGTGCGCTAGGTGCCATGGTGCAAAGTTTGTGGGTGAGTTTGATTTCGGCAGCCCTGCTGCTTGGTATTTTTGGCGCGTATGATCGAATTTTGAGAAACAATACCGGCTTAAAGCGTGGTTTGTTTGCCGGTTGTGTGTTGGGCGCGTTTGTAGGCACGGTGGGGCTGCTTTTGGGGGGTGAGATTGCTGGTGTGCGTTCGGGTGCTGTGCTGGGGACGACATTAGGTGTTTGTCTGGGTGGTGTGATTGGTATTGTCAGTCGAGCGGAATTTGAGAAGGGAGAGCGGTTTTTTTCAAAAGCGTTTTTGTTTGTAGGTTCTATTGCGCTGGGTGCCTTTTTAGGTGGTGCGGTTGGCCTGTTTGCCGGGATTTTCATTGGATTGGTGGTGCAACTGCCTTTGGGCTGGCTGATTGGGGTGTTGGCAGCGGCGCTGGTTGGCAGCTATTTGGGTAGAAGTTTTAAGCGCCGTCGATCTGGGTTGATTGGGGCAGTGATTGGGGGATTGATAACGGGGATTTCCCTTCTTCTGGGCGGTGCGTTTGCGGGTTTGGTTTTGGGTGCTATTGCTGGCTGCCTGGCTCCGATGTCATTTGTGGCACTGATTGGCGCTGTCGGTGGTTTGTCTGCCCGAGGTTTGAAAGCAGGTATTGTGGAAGCATTTGAGGCGCCTAGCGAAATTCTGGAACAAGGGGCCGTGCCTTTCTTGCTGCCGGCGGTGATGACGGGCGCGATTGTGGGTACGTCCGGTTCAGGGCCGGAGGGGTTGGTGGTGATTACGGCGGCGTTGGGGTTGATGGGGATGTTGTTTGGGGCGTTTGGGGATATGAACGGCCGTTCTGGACAGCAAGTTACCTTCCGCACGGTAGCAGAGATGGCGATGATGGGTGTTGATGAATGGCCTGTGCGCCGTGTCGTGCAGGAGGTGATAGGCCCAAGCCGTAAACAGGCGGTGTGGGGCGGTGTTCTGGGGGTTTGTGTGGGGCTGGTTGGGAGTGGGTTAGGCTTTGGGCTGATTTTGCTTTTACTCAATCTGAGTCACACTTTATCTACTGAATGAAATTGTGAGAGGTTCAAATGAAACGATACCCTCTGAACGAAGAAGAATTACAAAATGCGTTGGCAGAACTGGTAGATTGGCACATTGCAGATGGGAAATTGCATAAAGAATTTAAGTTTGCTTCTTTTGCAGAGGCGATGGGCTGGATGATGAGTGCTGCTATTCACGCCGATAAATTAGATCATCATCCTGAGTGGTGCAATGTTTACAATCGGGTTCGTGTGGATTTGGTGACCCATGATTTAGGCAATGTGATCAGCAGTTGGGATGTTGAATTAGCCAGGCGAATGAATGCGCTGGCAAAATAAAAAGCACTTAGCAAGTAGTTTGCTAAGTGCCTATAGCGGGGACGCGATTCGAACGCGCGACCTCCGGGTTATGAGCCCGACGAGCTGCCTCTGCTCTACCCC
>JACSSI010000018.1 GCA_014879345.1 Anaerolineae bacterium
GTCGTGTGGTCGGGGCAGGCGGGATAGCCAGGCGCGGGGCGAATGCCACGATACGCTTCCTTGATGAGATCGTCATTCGCCAGCGCTTCATCCGGGGCATACCCCCAGAACTCGCGGCGCACCCGGCCGTGCATCTGCTCTGCCAGCGCTTCCGCCAGCCGGTCAGCCAGAGATTTGAGCAAGATGGCGCTGTAATCATCATGCGCCGCTTCAAATTCCGCGATTTTTTCCTCGATGCCTAAACCTGTCGTCACCGCAAAGAAGCCCAGGTAATCCTCCAACCCTGTTTCCTGTGGCGCAATAAAATCAGCCAGCGCATAATTCGGCCGTCCCGGCGGTTTCTCCATCTGCTGCCGCAGCGTTTGCACAGTCAAAACCTTTGTTTCTTTGTCTCTTCGTTCCTTTATATTAAATAACAGAATATCATCCCCAGCGCTGTTAGCCGGATAAAAGCCAATCACAGCCTTCGCCGTCAGCCAATTTTCCGCGATGATCTGCGCCAGCATCGCCTGCGCATCCTGGAACAACTGTGTCGCTGTTTCTCCTACGATTTCATCTTCCAGAATATGCGGATACTTGCCTACCAACTCCCAAGCGCGGAAAAACGGCGTCCAGTCGATGTAATCACACAACGAGGCGAGGTCAATAGCTTCAAAGACCTTTGCGCCGGTAAACGTGGGGACTGGCGGTTCATAAGAAGACCAATCAGCCTTAAATTTGTTGGTGCGGGCATCGGCAACACGGAGCAATTGTTTTTTACTGCGCCGATTGCCATGCGTTTCGCGCAAGGCGGCATATTCCTCGCGGATGTCGTTGACATACCCGTCGCCATCCTTGAGCAGGTTGGTCACAACCCCAACAGCCCGTGAAGCATCGACCACATGGATGACGGGGGCATTTTTAAACTGTGGCTCGATTTTAACGGCCGTGTGAATCTTAGAAGTCGTCGCGCCGCCGATGAGCAGAGGCAGCGTCATGCCTTGTCGCTGCATCTCAGAGGCGAAGTAGCGCATTTCTTCCAGCGACGGCGTGATCAACCCGCTGAGGCCGATGACATCGACGTTTTCAGCGCGGGCGGTTTGCAAAATTTTCTCGGCAGGCACCATCACGCCCAGGTCGATGACCTCATAACCATTGCATTGCAGCACCACGCCCACGATGTTTTTACCGATGTCGTGTACGTCACCCTTCACAGTCGCCATCAAGATTTTGCCGTTAGACTGGTCGGTAAGCCCCATCTCTATTTTCTCCGCTTCAAGGTATGGCACGAGATGAGCTACCGCTTTTTTCATAACGCGGGCGCTCTTGACCACCTGAGGCAGGAACATTTTACCGTCGCCAAACAAGTCGCCGACCCGGTTCATGCCGTCCATGAGGGGGCCTTCTATGATGTGTAACGGCCGTTCCGCCTCTAACCGCGCCTCTTCCGTATCTTCCACAATATAGGTATCTATCCCCTTCACCAACGCATAAGCCAGCCGCTCATTCACCGGCGCTTCCCGCCAACTGAGGTCTTCCTTGTTTTCTTTGGCACTGCCGCGTACCGTTTCGGCTAATTCAACCAGGCGGTCTGTGCCATCAGGGCGGCGGTTAAACAACACATCCTCAATCGCTTCCAGCAGTGGTTTGGGAATCTCTTCATAAATATCAAGCTGCCCGGCGTTGACAATACCCATATCCATACCAGCCTTGATGGCATGATAAAGGAAAGCGGCGTGCATCGCCTCGCGCACGGTATCATTGCCCCGGAACGAAAAACTGAGATTACTGACGCCGCCACTAACCAACGCATACGGCAAGTTTTTCTTAATCCAACGTGTCGCTTCAATATAAGCAACCGCGTAACCGTTGTGTTCCTCAATGCCAGTAGCCACCGCGAAAATATTCGGGTCAAAGATAATGTCTTCCGGCGGGAAGCCCACCTCTTCGGTGAGGATTTTGTAGGCACGGGCGCAGATGTCGATTTTGCGCTCGTAGGTGTCAGCCTGACCCGCTTCATCGAAGGCCATCACCACCACCGCCGCGCCGTAGCGCCGCGCTAATTTGGCATGGCGCTTGAACTCGGCCACGCCCTCTTTCATGCTGATAGAGTTGACAATCGACTTGCCCTGCACACATTTCAGTCCCGCTTCAATGACTGACCATTTGGAAGAGTCGATCATCAACGGTACACGGGCAATGTCCGGTTCGGCGGCGATGAGGTTGAGGAAATGGGGCATAGCGGTCACAGAATCGAGCATCCCTTCGTCCATGTTGATGTCGATGATTTGTGCGCCGTTTTCCACCTGCTGCCGGGCTACGCTCAACGCCTCATCATATTTGCCTTGCAAAATGAGGCGGGCAAATTTACGGGAGCCGGTGACGTTGGTGCGTTCACCCACGTTGACAAAGTTTAGCTCTGGCGTAATGGTCAACGGTTCCATGCCACTCAAGCGCATACGCGGCGTAATGGTGGGAATCTGGCGCGGGGGAATGCCGTCAACCGCCTCGGCAAAGGCGCGAATGTAGGCGGGTGTGGTGCCGCAGCAGCCGCCGACGATGTTGAGGTAGCCTTCCTCAGCCAGTTCACGCAGCACGGGAACCATGTCTTCGATCTGTTCGCTGAAACCGCCAAAGCCATCTGGCAGCCCGGCGTTGGGATAGAAGCTGATGTAGGTGTCGGCCATGTTGGCGATGGTGGTGATGTAGGGGCGCAGGGTGCTGGGGCCAAAGGAACAGTTCATGCCAACGATGAGCGCCTCGGCATGACGAATGGAGTGGTAAAAAGCTTCCATCGTTTGACCGGACAATGTGCGGCCGCTGGCATCGGTAATGGTGCCGGAAATCATGAGCGGCAGTTCCACCCCTTTCTCCGCAAAGACATCTTGAATGCCAAAAACGGCCGCTTTGGCGTTGAGCGTATCGAAGATCGTTTCAATGAGCAGCACATCCGCGCCACCGTCTATCAGCCCCCGCGCCGCTTCCGCGTAAGATGCGGCCACCTGGTCGAAGGAAGTGGCGCGGTAAGCGGGGTCTTCTACATCCGGTGAAAGGGAGAGCATTTTGTTGGCTGGCCCCATTGAGCCAAGCACAAAACGCGGCCGATCAATGGTTGATTGCGGATTGTCAATTGTGAACTGTTCAATGGCTTCGCGGGCCAGTTTGGCCGCGTTAAAGTTCATCTCGTAGACGTATGCTTCCATGTGGAATTCCGCCTGGGAGATGGCTGTGCCGTTGAAGGTGTTGGTGGTGATGAGGTCGGCGCCTGCTTCCAGATAGGCGGTGTGTACCGCTTTGATGATGTCGGGCTGGGTCAGGTTCAGCACTTCATGGTTGTTTTTGATGTCGTAGGGGAAGTCGGCGAAACGTGCCATGCGGTAGCCGGCTTCGTCGAGTTCGTAGGTTTGTAATAAGGAGCCGGTGGCGCCATCGGTGACGAGGATGCGGGTTTGCAACTGCTGTTTAAGGAGGTCTGTTCTATTCATTTGTCTTTCCAGAGTCAATGAGCTGAGTTTGCCTGAAGGCGGCTCATTTGATTTTTCTCGACTGATTATACCCTAAGGCGGCCGGAGGGTTCAGTAATTGTCGGTTTGGGCAGGGTTTGGCTGTTCAGTCATTCAAAAAACTTAACGCAAAGGGCAAAGAAGGAAAGGCTTGTTTCACTTCATGTCTATGATTTTGATGTGGGCTTCAATTCTGTTGACAGCAGCTCAGTTAAGGAGGGGATGCTGGACGGCCACCTGTTTTCACGCTGCAAACGGCCGTTTTCCAGCTTCAGATCATGTTTAAACTGACGGCAGGTTGAATCGGAAAAGCAGTCTGTGCGGCTGAATTTGTGCTGAAACGCCTGGAGGCAGGAAAGATAGAGGAGCAGCGGATCGATGAGAATCAGTTTGCTGTCGAAGTCGGACGCGGTGCGGGGATTGAGCCTGGCGCGTTGTTGGGCCAATAACACATCAACCTCGTTTGCCAGCATGAGGGTGACGGGACTGCCGTCTGTCAGCTCCAGAAAGGGTGCGGGGGAGGTGAACTGGCAGAGGGTGTGGTCGGAAACGGCCGTTATACGCACCTCTCCGCCAAATGTAAACACATTAATCCGTTTCTGCACCCTGTCTGAAATTTTGATGTGCCCGGCACACACCTGAAACCGCTCCCCCAGCCGCCAGGGATGATGAATATCTAACGACTGCACCCCTCGCGGTGCAGCGGCGATGATATGTACCTTTTCTGGATCAAAATGGGTTAGGGTCGGTTTTTCACGCAAGAACACATCAAGCGACCCATCTCCAAAATGAGAGGGGCCATGATGGAAAAGATAACCAAGATTTTTTTCACTGCTGCCCGTAATCATACTCCCCACTTTTTTCCATCTCGATCTTGTTTACCTGGCTACCGCAGGCGCTATCGATATTTTAAAGTGTAGTATGGGGAATACGCTTCGTCAAATGCTGTTCACGGGAAATGGCAGCGGCTCTCCTTTGACGCCGGCGATCACATTCTCCACTGCCATCATCGCCATTTTGGTGCGGGAGGTAATGGTGGCGCTGGCAATGTGGGGCACGATGATGATATTGGGCAGCGTCAGCAGTTTGTGATCCACTGGCAGCGGTTCAGGGTCGGTCACGTCTAAAGCGGCGTAGCCAATTTGCCCCTCTTTTAAAGCGTCATAGAGTGCATCTGAGTCCACCACTGGACCACGAGCGGTGTTGATGAGAACGGCCGTTTCCTTCATCTTGCCAAACGCCTCTGCCCCAAACAGCCCTCGGGTCTTGTCCGTCAAATTCACATGCAGTGAAATAAAATCTGACTCCTGTAACAGCGTGTCGAAATCTACGTACGCCGCGCCTAGTTTGGCTTCTGCCTCTGGTTTACGCTGACGGCTGGTATACAGGAGACGCATATCAAACCCAGCCGCCCGTTTTGCCATCGCCTGACCTATACGGCCCATGCCGACAATACCCAGGGTCGCTCCGGCAATGTCTTGTCCCAGCAGCAGCGTCAGCCCCCACGTCTGCCATTTGTCAGCCCGCACATAATCCACGCCTTCCACCACCCGTCGCGCCGCCGCCATCAGCAGCGCAAAGGCAAAATCGGCCGTGGCGTCCGTCAGCACCCCTGGCGTATTGCCCACCGGAATCTGCCGCGCCGTCGCCGCTGGCACATCAATATTGTCATAGCCCACCGCCACCTGGCTGATCACCTTCAAATTCGGGCCGGCATCCATCAAATCGGCGTCAATTTTGTCCGTCAGCAAACAAACCAGGCCATCTTTATCCGCCACTTTTTCTGTGAGCAGGTCATAGTCTGGTGGAAATTCTTCATCCCAAATTTCCACGTCACACGTTTCGACCAATTTAGCCAAAGCCACCTTCGGCAAATGCCGCGTCACATACACTTTTGGTTTCATAGTTCTCCTCAGTGGCTTTCTAAAAGTAAATCGAAACTGTTCAGGTTGCCGCAGCCGTAGCCTGAGGCAGGTGGTGCTAACCGCTTTGGCTTCGACAAGCTCAGCCGTCGCTATGCATTAAGTTTGATCAATACCTGTATAGCTACAGTAAATCAATGAAATTTATGAACGCAGCCTTTGTGGTGTTGGTGATCAATTACTTTTTGTAAACAGTTTCTTTTAACTCAGCGATGTAGGGCAGTGTGCGATGTCTGCCCTCGTAGTGAAGCCCGTAGCCGACTACCCACACATCGGGGATATTGAAGCCAAGATAGTCTAGGGGGACGCTGACATATTCCTGATGCTTTTGCACGAGGGTACAGGTGCGCAGGGAAGCGGGGCCACGTCCTTTGAGGGTGTGGTAGAGGTAGCTCATGGTTTGCCCACTATCTACGATGTCTTCGACGACGATGACATGTTTGTTGACGATTGGCTCGTGTAAATCCATGACGATGCGCACTTCACCAGATTCTGAAGCGTCGCTATAGCTGGAAATAGCCATGAAATCGACAACGGTGGGAACATTGATTTGTCGTACAAGGTCGGCCAAGAACATGAAGGAGCCACGGAGGACGCCGATCATGTAGATACTGTCTACATCGGCATAATCGCGTGAAATTTGATGAGCTAATACTTTGACGTGGGCTTGAATGGTGTCTTCTGGCACTAAGATACGTGCTATGTCGGGATGGGGTTGATTGTTTTGCATAATAAATCCTTTTTTGGGATGGTTTGAGTTTAATTGAGTAGTTCGTTTAATAAATCCATACAGATGGCACGGGAACGGCCGTTTTCATCCAAATCCGGGTTCCATGAAGAGAGCGACACGGCGGCTACCTGACCCGTCTTCGCCAAATATTGAAACACACGCCTTACCGTTTCAGCAGAAGGGCCGCCAGGAGCCGGATAGTTCATGGCTGGTACTTCTGCTGGATCGACAATATCCGTGTCGAAGTGGATGTAGAGGGGGCCATTGGGTAGGGGATAATTGAGCAAATCTGTAATGTCGGGCAGATGGGTGATGCCTGATTCTGCAACCAGGGTGCGCTCGCCGGGGTCTAAATCCCGTGCATCGGTGAGGATGACATGGGCAGGTGACAGCGGCTGCATGTCTAAGCCTGTCAACATCGTTTGTTCGCCCAAGCCGACAGCCATTGCCAGGGGCATGCCGCCTAAAAAGCCGCTTGGGGTGGTTTCCCAGGTGTTGAAATCGCCATGGGCGTCAAACCAGATGAGGGTTGGGGTAAGGTTTGCTTGCTGGAATCCGGCCAGGACGCCAAGCGTGGTACAGCAGTCACCGGCCACACTAACGGGACGGTTTCCATGTTTTAAGGTTTCGGCTGTGAAGTGGGCCAATGGTTTGTAAAGTGTGATCATGCGTTCCTGTTGCTTACCAGGATTCAAAACGGGTCGATTTTCTTGCCAACTTGATGCAGCCAGGTCGTCTAAACCAGGTCTGGAGGTATCTAGAAAATAGGGTGTGAGCAGATAGTTATCCATTCTGTGCGTATTCCTCGTTTGCAAAAGTTTCTGCTGCTTGCCAAAAATCCTCTAATTCGACGCCCAAGCCATCGGCCAGGCGGTTGACGTAAGCATAATAGCCTGTGATTTGATTGATGTCGAGTATATCGGCATCTGAAAAGCCATTGTGACGCAGTAATATCACGTCATTCTCAACCATGTGCCACGGTTCCAGGGTGAGTTTTTCTGCGTAGGTGAGCATGGCACGGTCGGCGGCGCTGAGGACAGCTTGTTGCCATGCTTGTTTGAGATGGTTGACGAGGGTCTCGTCTTGGGTAAGGCGGAGCAGCCCGGCTCCGTGATGGGTGACTCAGTAGTGGCAGTGGTTGGCTGCTGAGACGACGACGGCGATCATTTCTCGTTGAGTACGGGACAGGCCAGAACGGCCGTTCATGACAGTTTTGTACAGTTCAAAATGTGCCCACAGAGAACGCAGGTTCAAGCTATGGATTTTCAGGATGTTGTCTACACCGCCCCAGGGTTCGGTGAGTTTATCGTATGCTTCTTTGAGTTTGCCTTCAGCTTCGGCTTCGGGAATCATCTGTATCCAGGCCATTGTTTTCTCCTCGTTTGTTGAATTATAAAGAAAAAGAGCTGGAAGGCGTATGCTTTCCAGCTCTTTTTCAGAATTTGTCTCTGATCTTTAGCGGTTAGGCAGCGCGGCGTTTCCAGAATATCAAGGTGGTTAGGGTGAGCAGCAGGAGGATAACGGCCGTTCCCACCCCGATATGATTGGTTGATGCAGAGAATGTTGTCAGGGAAACGGCCGTTGGGTCGTTGCTGTCTGGCGTATTGTCTCCGGCCACGAAGGGTGTCCCCTGAAGGTAGGTGAGGGCTTCGAGAGTAACTTGTAGGGAACGGCCGTTGACGGTGACGACGGCTGGGAGATTCCAGCAAGCGCCGCCAATGCAATCCGTATCCGGCATAGTTTCATCAAGTGCAAACTGGTAGAGTGCCTTTTGAGCAAGCGTGGGATCACATGTGCCATCACCATAGTCGTCCACCGGCACACTTACCGTCCAATCGCCGCTGGCATCTAAGACGAAGAAGTCGTAATAATCGGAACAGGTAGCGCTGGCGTAAGGATTGTTGCCTTTGCCGAACGGCACATTTGCCAGACCACGGCCGTGGCTGACGATAACGCCAGTTCCGCTGCCAGTTGCAGTGTTTAGGCTAGCGCCACCCAATGTACCTTCACCCCAACTGCTCATCTGAGCACCAAGTCGGTAATCAAAGGCATCTGCATCATTGACTCCACCAGGTGTGATCGCGCCCCACCAGTTGTGGCGAGCGTTAAGAGCGCCGCTAGTATTGTTGACGCCCGTGGTGAAACCTGTAATGTTGTTGGCGTAGGCAAAAAGCGAACCCGTTGTGGCAACATCAAAAACAGTTGACACATTATCGAAAGCATTTCCTGCGACTGTAGCTGAGTCAATGCTTTCTGTGCCATTATAACTTATCCCTGTAGTGGCATTTTGGATGGTATTGCCTGTGGCACGAAGCGTAACTGCATGGGCGCTTGAATTGCTGGTGATAGCAACGGCCGTTCCCGTGTCTTGAATCGTATTCCCTGTTAACTGAAGGTGTGCCTGAGCTAAATTGAAGGCTGCGCTGTCATCAAAAAGGGCGACTCCTTCATCCCCACCCGTCAACGTATTCCCCGTAATCAAAACCATATCGGGAGATGTATTCCATACATAAAAGCCTTGTTCACCATTGCCAGCGGTCATTGTGAGATCATTGTTATGAATTTCTAAGTAACCATTGGTGATAGATGTCACCTGCATACCTAACTCAACATTTGTAGCAACATTGTCTTCAATCAGGCCGTTTGCTCCACCATATAACATGTTCCAACCCAGACCGATGCCGGAATTAGATATAGTATTATTAGTAATACGTATGTTGGAAGCACTATGATTATTTTGCATGAAAATCCCGGCCGTTAAAGCGCCATCTACTGTGTTATTAGTAATCTGTGCCGATGTGTTTCCCATCAGCAAAATGCCATAACCATAGTTGCCGTTATTGGGACCACCCAAGTTTTCAGCCGTGTTGTTGCGAATGGTGTGATTTTGGCCTGCATATAAATTAATACCTCGACCTAAATTACGAAATGTCACATTATCAATCAAACTGTTATTGAAGGCGCTGTTCATATAAATACCGCGAACAGCATTAATGTCTGCACCCCCATGGATATATCCCCCGCTGATAGCCGGGTTATCGCCATCAATCTCTAAATCTTGAATCACGACATCGGTGGCTTGAATCCAAAGAATGGAGCCATTGTGATTAGACGTGAAATCAGGGATGTTTTCACTAGACTGAATGATGGTTCCTACTTGACCCTGCAAGGTAATACTTTTTGTGATGTCCACTAACTCTGTATAGGTAACAGCATCTAATTGGATGGTGTGTCCAGCCACCGTTTGCTCATCATCAATGGCGGCCTGGATGGTGCAAAACATTTCGCCCGTATCTGTGTTTTCGACGGTGGGGGTAACGCACGGTTCAAAGTTGTAAGTCGTTTCATCACCTGATACGCCAATAATAAGGCCATCAACATTGCCCGAAAACGGATTCCAACCACCGCCACTTCCCGCTTTAAGCAGAACACCACCAACATTTACATTTGGAAAAATTTGTACGCCTGGATAAGTTGTCAGCAAATCTCCCCAAAGACATGGAGATGCTTGACGGCAAGGGGCGCCATCTGCGGGGCCAGTTATCCACCAGCGGGCATTGGTATCGAGAGCATTCCAAGTTTGCCAGGTATCGTTCACAATAGTAGGCGGCACAACGCCATTGGCAGGTTCAAAAACAACGCGGCCGGAAGTTGGGACAGCCGTATTGTAGTCTGGATAACTAGCAACGAGTTGCAAGGTAATCGTATTATTACCTGTGCCTACAGAGCGGTAAGTTTGATATTCCAATCTGGTAAAACTAGATAATGGAGTCCCCGCTAGCATTAATGAGCCGATGGATTCACCGGTGGACGAGTCACTGATGGCAAGTTGGGCGCTACCTAATCCCAATGGCGGGAAACCTGGGCCAAGAACCATTTGGCCTGTCCCTGGATTCATAGCTGTTCCTACTTCCTGCAGAAAACCCCAGTCGTTCATATTGTAAGGTGACACTTCAACTGTACCGGCCGCCCCCACCTGCGGCACACACAAGACGAGCAGCAGCCCTATGATGGCAAAAAGGGCCGCCCCCCTGGTGCGTCCGCCTGAAACGAATATAGCTTTCCTAAACTGAACAAAGTTGAACATGTGGTTAAACTCCTTTCCCCAAAGTGTGGGATTCTACTGAGAGAGGATAGAATCCAACTGGCTGTCATGAAACGGTACGAGACTGCTGGCTTCGATGCGCCCCACTTTGACACGGGGACATGATATGATAATAAGAATATATTATACCTTCAGCCTCCTTTAAAAATGGTTAGGATTTGGTTGTAAAATGGGGCGTTACGGCATGGTTGGCTGGCAAATTATGAAAAAGAAGGTCTATATTGCTTATACGGGTGGCACGATTGGCATGAAAAAGGTAAACGGCCGTTACCTGCCCATTCCCAATTTCTTGCAAGAACTGATGGTGGTCAATCCCGCCTTTCACCATCCCGACCTGCCCCAATACACCATCCACCAATATAATCCCCTCTTCGATTCACCTGATATGTCCCCTTCTGATTGGTCTAAAATTGCCCGTGATGTTTGTGACCACTATGACGAGTATGACGGTTTTATCGTCCTGCATGGCACAGACACGATGGCCTACACTGCCTCGGCGCTGGCCTTTATGCTCAAAAACCTGGCAAAACCGGTCATCGTCACCGGCTCACAAATTCCGTTGTGTGAGCTGCGCAATGACGCCCAGGAAAATTTAATCTCGGCGCTACTGCTGGCGGCGCATGAAACCGTCATCCCTGAGGTGTGTCTTTATTTCAACAGCAAGTTGTTTCGCGGTTGCCGCACGGTAAAAGTTGATTCGGATGGTTTCGACGCATTTGCTTCCCCCAACTATCCTACCTTGGCGACCCTGGGTATTGGCGTTGAAATACGCGATAATCTTATAAGAGCCGTACCAGACGAGGCAGGCATTGATTTGCGTGAAATTCAACAGCCGGGCGTTGTGGGCGCGTTCCGCCTGTTTCCTGGGATGTCGGCGCAAATTTTGGCAAATGCGTTGCAGCCGCCATTGCGCGGCCTGGTTTTGGAGACGTACGGCTCAGGCAATGGCCCGACGAGCAATAAAGCCTTTGTGCGTGTGTTGGCGGAGGCAAATGAACGGGGTGTGGTCATTGTTAACTGCACCCAATGTTTGCGCGGCACAGTTGACCAGAGCAAATATGCCACCGGTGCAGAACTGGCGGAAGCAGGCGTAATTAGCGGCTATGACATGACACCGGAAGCGGCGCTGACAAAATTAGCTTATTTGTTGAGTGGAGATAATGATGTCGAGCGCGTCAAACAATTGATGCAGGAGAATTTGAGAGGGGAGTTGACGAGGTAACGGCCGTTTCAGTTACTCTTTTCGACAGCGGCTTTAATGCGCTACCAGTTGGGTATTCACACATTCATTTGGCTTGAAACGGCCGTTCCCCCATGCTACACTGTAATCACATTTCAAAAAGTGTAATCACTGTGAGGTGAAAAATGTACAGAACCCAAATTCAATTACGTGAAGACCAATCCAAAAAGCTAAAAGAAATGGCGGCAGAGTATAACGTCTCAGTCGCCGAACTCATTCGCCAAAGCATTGATATGCTCATTGAGCAAGAGAGTGATGATCTGACAATCGAAGAACGTTGGCAGCAAACATTTTCAATTATGGGAAAATATGCCTCTGATGTAGCCGATTTATCAACCAATCATGATAAATATCTGGCTGAAGCATACGCGACTGTGAAATGAAAGTCTTTGTAGATACCTCCGCTTTTCTCTCATTGCTCAATAAAGAAGAGAGCAATGCTCAGACAGCATGGGAAATTTGGCAACAACTTGGCGCAAAAAAAGCAGAAATAACCACAACAAACTATGTTGTCATTGAATCAACTGCGCTTATACAAAATCGATTGGGTTTAGACGCTGTTCGTGATTTTCAGAAACTTTTTGTGCCGCTCATCAGCTTAATCTGGGTTGATGCCACTTTACACAAGATAGGCATGAGTTTCATGTTAGCCGCCAATCGCCGTCAATTGAGTCTCGTGGATTGTGTTAGTTTTGCCACGATGCGGGAATTGAACATCGAGCATTATTTTGCTTTTGACCAACATTTTGATGAGCAGGGATTTACAAAAATTACCGTGTAGTATAAACAACATCGAGTCAGGCCGGAAAGCTGATCGTAAAAGGGGGAAACGCGCTCATATTGACAACACCATTACCTGTTTGTTATGCTCTACTCAATCGTCTAATTCGTCTAATTTAGACTAAAGGTGCAAAATGACTGCAACCATCCCTATTTCTGAACTAAAACAACGTACTGGCAAAATACTAAGTCAGGCCGTCTTAACACAAGAGGACATCATCATTGAGCGTTACGGTGAAGAATATGCCGTGATTCTCAGCCGCGAGCGCTACCAGGAATTACTGGATATAGCGCAAGCCAGTGTACGCACTCGTTTTTTTGCTGCCCAGCAGGAAGTTTATGCAGAAACCGAGGCGGTATCAGAGGAAGAGATAGCAGATTTAGTGAAAACGGCCGTTACCCAATCCAGACAAAGTAGAGCAAACATTGATGAGAGTCATCCTTGATACCAGCGTCATCGTCAGCGGCATGATTTTACCCAAAGGCCCGCCAGCGAAAATCATAAGCCATTGGCTCAACAATAAATTTACTTTACTTTATACAAAAGCAATGCTAGCTGAACTGGAAGATGTCCTCAACAGGGCTTGGTTGCACGAGCGTTTAAGTCACGCCCCGAGTCGCACCCCCGAATTTTTAGAAGCAGTTACCCTGTTAGGTCAACCAGTCAAAGGCTATGTCAATGTAACCGGACTCATACGAGACCCCTTTGACGAAATGTTCCTGGCTTGTGCCATTCTGGGTAACGCGGATTTCCTGGTAAGCGGCGACAAAGATTTACTCACCCTCGCCAAAATCCAGCAAACCTTCATCCTACCCCCCACTCAGTTCTTATCCTATCTTTCTGATTAACGGAAACCTCTCCGTGTTCTCCGCGTCTCCGCGGTTAACCTGTTTTTCCATTCAAATAAGCCTGCAAAAACTGCCCCGTATAACTCCCATCCACCTGCGCCACCTGCTCAGGCGTGCCTTGCGCCACAATCGTGCCGCCGCGCTCACCCCCTTCCGGTCCCATATCGATCAGATGATCCGCCACCTTGATGATGTCCAGATTATGCTCAATGATCACCACTGTGTTCCCCTTATCCACCAGCTTGTTCAGCGCCACAATCAGCTTCGCCACATCATGGCTGTGCAACCCTACCGACGGCTCATCCAAAATATACATCGTGCGCCCCGTGGCAATCTTCGACAGCTCACGGCTCAACTTCACCCGCTGCGCTTCCCCGCCGCTCAACGTCGGCGCAGGTTGACCCAAATGAATGTAGCCCAAGCCCACATCGACCAGCGTTTTTAACTTACGCTTGATCGTGGGAATGTTTTCAAAGAATTCCAGCGCCTCATCCACACTCAAATCCAAAACCTGGGCGATGTTCAGCCCCTTGTATTCAATTTGCAGCGTCTCCCGATTGTAACGAGCGCCGTGACAAATATCGCAAGGCACATAAATATCGGGCAGAAACTGCATCTCGATGCGATTTTGCCCCTGCCCGCCGCACGCTTCGCAGCGGCCGCCCTTCACATTAAAGCTAAAGCGCCCTGGTTTATAACCGCGAATCTTGCTCTCCGGCATCCCCGCAAACAAATCGCGGATCGGGTTGAATAGATTGGCATACGTCGCCGGATTAGAGCGCGGTGTGCGCCCGATGGGACTTTGGTCAATCTCAATCACCTTGTCCAGATGTTCCAGCCCTTCAATGCCTTCATGCTTACCGGGTAATTCCTTCGATTTGTAGAAATGCTGGTTCAACTTTTTGCTCAAAATCTCAACCATAAACGAGCTTTTGCCGCTGCCGCTGACCCCCGTCACGCACACAAACTTGCCCAGCGGAATCTCAACATCCACTGCTTTGAGATTGTTTTCCTGTGCCTTACGCACAATAAGCGACTGCCCTTTATGACCCTTGCGCCGTTTCTTGGGTACCGGAATCCTGGAACGGCCGCTTAAATACGCCCCCGTTATCGAATTTTTGTTTTGAGCCACTTCTTCGGGTGTGCCTTCCGCCACAATTTCGCCGCCCAGCTTGCCTGCGCCAGGGCCTAAGTCCACAATCCAGTCGGCGGCACGCATGGTGTCTTCGTCATGCTCCACCACGAGGACGGTATTGCCCAGGTCGCGCATCCCTTTGAGCGTGTGGATGAGACGGGCGTTGTCCCGTTGATGCAGCCCAATCGACGGCTCATCCAATACGTAAAGCACCCCCATCAACTGGCTGCCAATCTGCGTTGCCAGGCGAATACGTTGGGCTTCACCGCCGCTGAGGGTGCCGGCCGTGCGGTCGAGTGTCAGGTAGTCGAGACCCACGTTGATCATAAATTGTAGTCTTTCATGAATTTCTTTGAGGATCGGTTTGGCGATTATTTTTTGGCGTGGGCTTAACATGCCATCGTCACGCAGTTGTTCGGCCCAGGGCAGTGAACGCGCTACCGCCCAGCGCGTCACGTCGGCAATGTTTGTGCCGCCAATGGTGACGGCGAGCGCGACGGGCTGTAAACGAGATCCTACGCAGGTGGAACAAGGGCGGTTGACCATGAAGCCTTCCAGTTTATCACGCACGTAGTCGGAGGTGGATTCATGGTAGCGCCGGTTTAGGTTCGGTACGACGCCTTCATATTTGGTACGGTAATTGCGCGTATCGCCGTCACGGTTGACATACGTTACCGTCACGGTTTCTTCGCCGCTGCCGTGAAGTAAGATGCGCATTTGGGCATCGGTTAGTTGGCGCACGGGCTTGTTGGTTGGAATGCCAAAATGGTCGGCAGTGGTTTTAAGAAGCTGCCAGTAGTAGCCGGATTTGTCATCGGTGGGCCAACCGGAGATGGCGCCTTCGGCCAGCGTCAGGTCTTTGTTGGGTACGATGAGGTCGTCGTCCAGCTCTTTTTTCGTGCCGAGACCCTGGCAGTCGGGGCAGGCGCCGTGCGGGCTGTTGAAGCTGAAGGTACGCGGTTCAATTTCGGGGATGCTGGTACCGTCGTAGGGGCAGAAGAGATGTTCGGAATAGAGGTGATCGACCTGATTATCGCGGTTGGTGACATCGTTGATGATGACGATGCCGTTACCCAGCGTCAGCGCTGTCTCAATGGAGTCGGTGAGGCGAGTGCGGTCGGCCTGAGCCTCTTCGCTGTCGTCGTTGCGGTCATAACGGATGATGAGGCGGTCTACGACGGCTTCGATGCTGTGATTTTTGTAGCGGTCGAGTTCGATTTCTTCATCGACCTGGCGCACCTCGCCGTTGACGCGCATGCGCACAAAACCGGCTTTGCGCACGTCGTCGAAGATACCTTGATGCTGCCCTTTGCGGTCACGAATCAGCGGCGCCAGTACCTGGATGCGGCTGTCTTGGGGCATGTTGAGCACGCTTTCCACAATTTGTTCGGCCGACTGCGGGCTGACGGGACGGCCACATTCGGGGCAGTGAGGCGTGCCGACACGGGCAAAGAGCAGGCGCAAGTAGTCGTAGATTTCGGTGACGGTGCCGACGGTGGAGCGGGGGTTGTGGCTGACGCCTTTCTGGTCGATGGAAACGGCCGGGCTGAGTCCTTCTATCTGGTCTACGTCTGGTTTTTCCATCTGACCCAGGAATTGACGGGCGTAGGCGGAGAGGGATTCGACGTAGCGGCGCTGGCCTTCGGCGAAGATGGTGTCGAAAGCGAGGGAGGATTTACCGGAGCCGGAGATGCCGGTGAGCACGACGAGTTTGTCGCGGGGAATTTCGACGGTAACGTTTTTGAGGTTGTGTTCGCGTGCGCCGCGCACGATGATTTTGTTGAGAGTCATTCGCTTTCCTGTGGAAAAAAGATTGATGATTAAAGATTGATTGGTGGCGATTCGAGGTTTTTAATCTTTAATCTTTGCTTTTTATTTTTTGGCTTTTGAGCCGACCAATAATTCTAGCACGGGGAGCGGGGTGCAACCATAAACGTTTCGTAGATTTTAAGGTGGGGGATGGCGGGGGAGAAACGGCCGTTTTTTGATAAGTAACCGTTCGCAACTATTTGATGAGAGTGGACCAATTTCTAAAAATTGATCCACTCTGGGACTGTTTACAAGCGTCCGCTTTCGCGGGAAGCATGGCCGTTGAGGTAAGCCAACCAGCCGCGTACGGTCAGGTTTCCCATGTCGTTGTGGGCGACGGTTTGCGCGGGACTGATGCCAGCTTCTTGAATGTTGGCAGTTAGCGCGATGGTTTCTTGTCGCGTTTCACTGAATATTTTTCGCAACGCGTCCATGTCTAAATCAGCGGCTGGTCGATACTCATCATATTCATCCATTACCAGTTTTTCGCCCAAAAAGACGCGCAAACGGCTTTGTCCCCAGCGTTCAATGCCGATAATGTGACGCCCGGTGTTGTGGTGTTTGTCGGTATCGGTGCTGGCCTGAAAACGGCCGTTTACCACCGCGCCTGACGCCTGCAATACAGTTTGCCACTCGGCTAAAGTGTGCTTTTGTCCCGCCCGTTCGGAAAATTTATGAAAAATTGAACCAATAAGACTCATCGTACCAATACCTCACTCGCTAATCGGCTAAAGTTTTGGTCGTCATGATCAAAGTCAGCACCAGATAGGCGATGACATGAAAAACTATCAACACCCCAAAGCCCAATGAAGATGAGACTGGAAAGGGGAATGGGGCGCTTTCCGGGTTCAATGCGGCAGAGATATTGGGCAGAATAGATAAGACAAAAGCGACGGTCGCCACAATCCAGAAGTTCCGGATTGGCTTGCGCGTAAACCGGGCTATCAGGGCAAATACCACGACACCAATGAAAGTGAAAACGGCCGTCATGAAACCAATCGCGCCCGCACTTAATGGCGGGAAATCGGCAGGTGATGGCAAATCCAGAATCGCGCTCAAAATAAAAAAGGCTATCAAATTTGCCACAATGGAAACCCCAATTGCCAGCAGCCCCACCTTCCATATTTTGCTCTTATCGACTTGTTTTGTTGCTTGTGTTAAAGACATAGTTCTTCACTCCTTGTTGAATTTTATTTTTTC
>JACSSI010000658.1 GCA_014879345.1 Anaerolineae bacterium
GCGTGAACTGCCGAAGATGGGGGAGAAGTCGGAAGCAAAATTGATTGCTGCCATTGAAGCGTTGTCACGGCATGGTGATGAGCGCACTCCGATTGGTGAGGCCTGGCCGATGGCGCAGGAGATTTTGGGTGTGTTGGCTGAGCTGCCTGGGGTGGAGAAAACGGCCGTTGCTGGTTCCCTTCGGCGGCGTCGAGAAACGATTGGGGATATTGACTTATTGGTAGCGGCCGAAGCATCTGGGCAGATCATGGATACGTTTGTTAATTTGCCCCAGGTGGAGTCAGTTTCTGGGCATGGCGAGACCAAATCCAGTGTCATCCTGCTTAATGGGATGCAGGTCGATTTGCGGGTGCTGCCACCTGCGCGTTGGGGAACGCTCCTTTCTTATTTTACGGGGAGCAAAAATCACAATGTGCGGTTGCGTGAATTGGCGTTGAAACGGGGCTTGAGTTTGAATGAACATGCCTTTACGCCGGAAGATGGCTCTCCTGAGATTTTGTGTGACACGGAAGAAGCGGTGTATGAGACATTGGGATTGCCCTATATTCTGCCTACGCTGCGGGAGGATGGGGGTGAGATTGAGGCGGCCTTAAACGGCCGTTTACCTAAAGTTATCCAGTTAGCCGACATCATCAGTGATTTGCATATGCACACCACCTGGTCGGATGGCAAACTGAGCGTGCTGGAGATGGCGCAAGTCGCCAAAGCGCAAGGATTACAGTACATTGCCATCACAGATCATTCGCAGAGTCTGGGCATTGCCAATGGCCTTGATGAAGAACGGCTGTGGCAGATGGTTGACGACGTGCAAAAGGCGAATGAGGTGATGGCACCGGATTTCCGCATTTTGTATGGCACAGAGATGGAAATTAAGGCAGACGGCTCGTTAGATTATGAAGATGATGTATTGGAGGCGCTGGATTTTGTAATTGCCAGCTTGCACACCAGTCTGAGCCAGCCGCGTGAGCAGGTGACGCAGCGGATGCTGAACGCGATGAATAATCCCCATGTTGATATGATTGCGCATCCCACAGGACGCCTGCTGCCAGACCGACCGGGTGCTGATTTGGATATGGACATGGTGCTGGAAACGGCTGTTGCCACCGGAACCATCCTCGAAATCAACGCCAATCCAAGCCGACTGGATTTGCGCGACAGCCACGTGCGCCGTGCTGTTGAATTGGGCGTAAAAATCGCTATCAACACCGATGCCCACCGTCCTGAGCATTTTGCCTTTCGCCATTTTGGAGTCGCAGTTGGACAGCGAGGATGGCTGGCAAAAGAGCAGGTTGTTAATACCTGGCCTCTAGAACAGTTTCTGGCCTACATCAGGAAGGAGAAACCATGATGAGTCAAGACACGCAAAAATCAATGATGTTAAAAAGTATTTTTGGCGGGGTAGATCAGGAAAGCTTAAATGCGATGCGTGCAGTCGCACGTAAAATGACATATCCGCAAAACACCATTTTGACACATCAAGGTGAAATTGAACACACGCTTTACATTATTTTAGAAGGGAGAGTAGCTGTTACTCAACAGCTTGAAAATGGGCAGGAGCGATTGCTGGGATTTGTGGAGCAGGGCAAAAGCTTTGGGGAGATGAGCCTGATTGATGACACACCACGCATGGCAACTTGCACCACAGTCGGTGAAACAACCGTGTTAGAAGTAGATGAAGATGTTTTTGACAAGATGGTGATGAGTAATCCGGCTGTTGCCTATTCCATGCTGCGTAAGATTTTGGAAAGCTCCCGTCGTATTGATAAAACGGCTCTTGCCGAGTTGAATGAGAAGAATGAGTCTCTGCAAAAAGCGTATGATGAGCTTAAAGCAGCTCAGGAGCAAATTGTTGAGAATGAACGGTTGAAGCGTGAGCTAGAACTGGCGGCTACGGTGCAGCGCAGTCTGCTGCCAGTTGATCTGCCGGATTTTCCCGATTATAACTTCGCCGCCTATCTGGAGCCGGCGCGACTGGTCGGTGGTGATTTTTATGATGTCGATGTGTTGAATGATGAGTATGTGGGGCTGGTTTTGGCCGATGTGGCGGATAAGGGGTTTCATGCGGCGCTGTTTATGGCGGTGACGCGCACGCTCTTTTTGCAAGCAGGTAAACATTCACTCTCGCCAAGGGAGGTTTCCTTGGCGGTGCATCAGGGTATGCTGGATGTATCTGCGACGGATGATGTTTTTGTGACGGCGTTTTATGGGGTGCTTCATCGTCCCAGCAGGCAGTTGACGTATGTACGGGCGGCACAGGAACGGCCGTTACTCTTTCGTCCTGATGTGGGTGTGCAAGAATTACCGGCAAACGGCCGTTTTCTGGGCATGTTTGAAGAACTGGAGCTTGTAGAAGATACCATTACGTTGCAGCCCGGTGATCGGCTGCTGGTTTTCAGTGATGGTGTGCCGGATATGATTAACACCAAAGAGGAGCGGTATGGCTATAAACGGCTGCATGAGGTAATTTTGGCAAACGGCCGTTTATCAGCCGAAAAATTAGTAGCTGCCATCGTCGCTGATTTGGATACCTGGTCTCAAGATGCTGAACCATTTGACGATGTAACCATTCTTGTCTTGGAAGTGTGTGAATAAACTGCCAATAATACAGGCTCAATTGTTAATGAAATTGACAATTGGTACTTAACAATTGACAATTGGCAATCAGCAATTGTCAATTGCTGCCAAATTATGTGGAGTAACAAGAATGGCACAGTATCAAGTTCCACCGGATCCCCGCGATCCGAATAGCAAAAAAAGATCACGACGTTTTCGCAATGATAATCAAGAGCCGGTTCCCTGGGTATGGTTGGGTATGGGTGTTGTTGTTACTATCATCGGCCTGGGCATAGCATATGGCATTATTATGGCCGCTTTAAGCCGGGAGCCGTTAGCCGTTACACCCATCGAGCCGACGATCATTGTGTTGACAGCGCCACCTAGTCCTATGCCTACTGCCACACAAATTTTATTGACGCCGACTGTGCTGCCCACAGCAACGGCCGTTGCCACCCCAGACTACACCCTGATTCCAGAAGAACTGACCATTGATTTTTACGCAGAAGTTGCCAATACCGATGGGCTCGGTGTCACTGTACGTGGTGGGCCAAGTACCAATAATGCGCGTGTCACCGTTGCGGCTGAAGGCTCTGTGGTATTGGTATTAGACGGCCCTGAAGAAGCCAACGATTTCCTGTGGTGGCACATTCAACTGGACGATGGCACAGATGGCTGGGCAGTCTCCGACTATTTGATTCCCGCTGCCAGACCGCGCAATTGATCCCCGTTTTTTTACTTCGGGTGCGGTTAGTTTTTGTGTAACAAAGCAGACTACAAAAGTCTTACCAATACTAATTGGCATTAAATTTGAGGAG
>JACSSI010000659.1 GCA_014879345.1 Anaerolineae bacterium
CGAAAAGCTTCCTGGTAATAATCATCTGGAGGATATTCTAGAAAAGCATCTAAATCAGCCAACGCATCGCCAAATCGGGCATTTTGCTGATAGAGCAGCGCCCTATTCAAAAGCGCTGAATGACGATAATCCGATTCCGCAGCTAACAAAAAATCAAAATCAGCCAACGCTTCATCATATCGACCCAATTCTCTAAACAACAAAATCCCACGTTCCAACCGAACACGGTGGAACGTGGGATCAATTTCATACGCTTTAGAGAAATAACGCACAGCCGCTTCATGCTCACTGCGCATACTGTTCCGATTACCAAACAATCGGTGCAATCCACCCCAAGTATAGACGAGATAAGCCCATAAAAAGCGTAACATAGCAATCAGTATACAGTAAGCAAATAACCGTGAACAGGTTAAAACGGAAACGGCTTCGCTCTAAGACGGTTCACCGTCAACCAGTTATTCCCGCTCGCTGAGCCACTTCTCCGTTTGCATAGCCGCTGCCACACCCTGTCCCACAGAAGTGCCAATTTGACGGTAAATGGGGTCTTGGATTTCGCCTGCTGCAAAAACGCCGGGCACACTGGTACGCATCAATTCATCTGTGATCACATACCCGTGCTCATCCATTTCTAGTTTGCCTTCCAAGAATTTGCTATTTGGAAAATGTCCAACAAAAATGAATACGCCATCAATCGGCAAATCTCCTTCTTCACTGGTTATCAGATTACGAGTTTTCACCGCCTGTACAGTACCATTACCCACAACTTCCTCAACGGCCGTATTCCACACAAAGCTGATTTTCTCGTTGGCAAAAGCCCGTTTTTGCAGTGCAGGCCCGGCCCGCAGCTCATCCCGACGATGCACAACCGTCACCGAATCCGCAAATTTGGTCAGGAACAAACCTTCTTCAATAGCACTATCACCACCACCAACAACGATGACATCCTTACCCCGGAAGAAGAACCCATCACACGTGCCACAGTAGCTCACACCGCGCCCAATGAATGCCTCTTCACCTGGCACACCCAGGCGACGTGGCGAAGCCCCGGCCGTAACAATCACAGCATCAGCCTGATATGTTTTACCATATGTTTTGACAGTAAATGGAGAACCCTGACTGAAATCAACAGAAACAACTTCGTCATATTCCAGGCGAGCACCAAAATGTTCAGCCTGTTTTTGCATAACCTCAACCAACTCCGGGCCAGTTGGCACTTTATCCGCAGCCCAGAAACCAGGGTAATTTTCCACTTCAGCAGTTAGGGCAATTTGCCCGCCAATTTGAGTGCCGGCAATGACCAACGGATTCATTTGAGCGCGGCCAGTATAGATAGCGGCCGTAAGCCCTGCTGGGCCGGAACCAATAATAATAACACGTTCTTTTTGCATACTTATTCCTTTGTTTTACGATTAAAAATTACTTTTTAGACGAGAAGTCCCATCAGATTCTTACGCAGCCTATTCAGGATGATAGTAAGGAGAACCACCAGAGCCATTTTGTTCCGGAGGAGGGCCATCAGGTAAGCAGCGTAAAGAAAACACATTCGGCAGCGCCTGAACCTGATGCAAAATGCGAACCAACTGGCGCGGTCTGAGAATCTCCAAAGTCAAAATAATATTCAACTCACCGCCTCGTTTAGGAGGCGTATAAATATAAGCAATATTGATCTGCTCATTCTCCATCAAATGTGATACTTCAAAGAGCAAACCCGGCCGGTCATATACATCAACTTGCACCGTTACCTCATGCGCTTGCCGGGTCGTTTCACTCCAACCCAACTTAACTACACGGCCACGCTCCGGCCGTAGTAAATGGCAGTTTTTCTTATGAACTGTAATGCCGCCATCCTTACGCATATAGCCAAAAATCGAATCTCTTGGCCGGGGGTGGCATGTTCCGCATAAATTAATATGCTTTGTGGGTGACTTCGTAATAATAAATTCTTCACCATCAATATCATGTACCAGATAATCAAGATTGCGTCCTGGAGCGCCCCCCCAAATGCTTTCCAGCACAGTCAATGCCACTTCAGTCGGCAAAAGTTCCGCGCGTCCGACATCATGATAGAGTTCTTGCACATTTTCATACTCAAACAGAATTGCTATATCAAGATGTGAAAAGTCAGGCACTCCTAAAATATCTAGCTCGTCTTGAACCAACTGTTTCCCCTCTGATATCGCACGATGAGCTGGCAATCGCCTAAACCAGCGTCGGGCATGGGCACGGGCATAGTTTGTTGCTATATATCCCAAATCCTCTACTAGCCAAGCTCTCTGGGGTTGCGCCCGCATTTTTTTCACAATGCGTATCTGATCTCCCTCACGAAGTGCTTTATTCAGTGGGTAAAACATATCATTCACGTAAGCCGCGTGTGTTTGATTGCCCAAACCTGTATGAATCGCATAGGCAAAATCAATGGCTGTCGAGCCTTGTCCCAAATCAACTGATTCGCCTTGCGGTGTATATACGCGAATTTGCTTGCGGAAAACATCTTCCACCACACCTTTGACACCCGCAGCCGGGTTTTGTGGCTCCATATTGATGTTTTCAGAAATCTCATCAAAAAACGCATCAATGCGTGCGGCAACACCTTTAGACCAGAGTGGCGTGCCTGCATAAAGCCATTTAGCCAGCACGCCTATTTCAGAAACCTTGTCCATTGTTACTGTGCGTATACGCAATTTAATTGGCAAGCCGCTGTTGTGAACCACAGTAGTGTGCAGGGAGCGGTAAAGATTATCACGAGGCACTGCAATATAATCGTCAAACACGCCTGGAACTGGCTTCCAAAGCTGATGGAGATGTCCCAGAGCCAGGTAACAGGCAGGCCACTCATTAAGTAAAATTTTCAGCCGCACCGTGCGGTCAATCTCTTCGTAAGAGCCGCCGCTGGCAATAATGTCTTGGTAAACAGAATAAATGCTTTCCGGGTTTAAGAGGACGTTGCGCACATCGATATTTGCTTGCAATAAACACTCAAATATTTGGCCGCTAACCACGTCATAAATTTCTTGGTGCTTATGGTTTAGTTCATCCATCCGTTTTTTGATAATGTCATAAGCGCGGTTGTTTAAAACTTCCAGAGAAAGTGCTTCTAGTTCACTTTTCAGTTTCCATAAACCCAGGCGATTTGCCAAAGGAGCATAAACATATAAAGTTTCTTTTGCTTTTTGCCGTTGCTTATGGGGAGGGAGAGCTTTGATGGTGCGCATATTGTGTAGTCGGTCAAAAAGCTTAATAATGACTGTACGCACATCTATTGTCATGGCACGGAAGAGTTTATGCAGGGTTTGGTCTTGTATCTCTTTAGGAGATAACCGTCGACCTTTAGTAATTCCTTCTGTAACGTCTTTCAGCTTGGTGACACC
>JACSSI010000660.1 GCA_014879345.1 Anaerolineae bacterium
ACGCTGCCTGTTTCCCAATAACGGCCGTTAAACTGTTCATAATCTGCAAGAATTGGCATAAAACTCTCCATTTTTACCGCAGAGACGCGGAGGACGCAGAGAAAACCTTTCTTTTTTCTTTGCACCCTTGGCGTCTTTGCGGTTCGGTTTTTGATTTAACAAAACCCATTATAAACGGAGAAACGGCCGTTCTGGAAAAGAAGCGACATAGTCGTCAGAAAACAGCAAACAGCTAAGCCACAGGCTCCCTCATGCCAGGCAAGACACCAATCTGCTGTAACAAACCCAAATTGTCCCACACATGCCACAGGTCAACGCCCCTGCCATCCACAAACTTCACAAAGTGCATATGCGCCACCTTGATGGAGCGGCCGGTTGGCGGCACGCCTGGGCCAGGGCCAAGCTGCAACAAACCCTGGTGCGTACCAGTCATCGTAGAACGGAAAGCAACAATGCCATCTTCCGCCAACATCTGATGAATCTCAAAATGCAAGTCAGGAAAAGCGGTACGAAGCGCCGAAATGACCTGCTTGAGATGCGTCGTGAAATTCACCCCAACCGGTTCTTGATGATCAACGGCCGTTCCCCCCAAATGCTCATCCACCGCCGCCAAATCACCCTGATTAAATGCCCGTTCCATAAACGCCCGAGTTAAAGTCATATTCGCTTCGTTTGACATAGTTCATCTCCTTTCAATATAGTTTGACTACAATCAATGAATGCAGTATACTCCCGGCCATGAACAATGTCAATAAACAAATGACCCATCGCCAAAAACAGGCACTCGCCACCCGTACCCTCATCGTCGATACCAGCCGCCGCTTATTTCTGGAACAGGGGTATGGCGTCACCACCATCGAAGCCATCGCCACCGAGGCGGGCGTCGCCGTCAGCACCGTTTACGCCATCTTCAAAAACAAGCGGGGCATCTTACAAGCCATCCGTCAAGCCTGGCATGAAGAATCAGGGCAGGCCAGCATCTACCAATCAGCCTTAGACCAGCCTGATGCAGCTAAACGGCTGGCCCTGGCCGCACACGCCACCCGGCGACAGTGGGAAACCGGCGCCGCCATGATCGCAATCTACAAAGGAGCAGCCGCCACCGATGCAGAAGCCGCCACCGAACTCGAAGCCTCTCTGGCAAGTCGCCGCCACAACCTGAGTCAATTCATAACAACCTCTGCGCCCCTACTCAATCCAGACCTCACCCAAGCACAAGCCGCCGCCATTTTTCTCGCCCTCACCCATGATGAAATCTACCGAGAACTGGTCGAGCAAAACAGTTGGACAGCCGATGCCTATGAACAATGGTTGAGCCAAACACTGCAACAACAATTACTCCTGAGAAGCGCTTAATTCTGCTGTTAAGGCTGCGCGATAAATAGGGGGAAACGGCCGTTTCCCCTCTTTCACCCAATATTAAAGCACTAACAAATTCATCACCCGCGAATATATCACTCCCACCATCCTGGCAGCTTTCTTAAGAATAGTCATGTCTAAAAAGTGCTTTTTTACGCAGTGGAATTGGCGTAATGTCACCTCCCCCACCTGACAAATCATGATATATTTCCCCTGTTAACAAATCTGGACGGGCATCGTCCAATCGCACTATCCCTCCCACCAAGACAAAAAGGGACGCGAAGCAATTAACGGCGTAGATTTTTCTCACCAGCTTCGCGTCTCTTTTTGCTATATTCAAGGAACCGTCAATGAGCATTTACAATTATCAAAAATCAACCAAAACAGCCAAACATTTTGAGAGTCGTGAAGCCTACCTGGAACATGAACTGCAAATCATGGCTCCCAAACGGTGGCGGCCCAACCTGCCCGGCCGGGATTACAAGTTTGAAGTTGAAGACCTCATCCCCGCCCTGGCTGGCACCATTGGCAAAATCGTGATGACCACAGCCATCGTCGCCACATTCGCTGCCGGTTATGGTCTTTCAGAGGAATTTATTGTGGAAAATGTGCGCTTTGAAATGTTGATAGCGGCCGTTTTCTTCGTCATCTTCTTCTCTGGCTTTTTAAATCCACGTTCCAATCTGGCTGGCTGTCACGGACCGCTCATCCCCATCATCCCCTTAATTGTGGTGGCTGGTGGACATCCGCTGGCGCTGGGCATCATGGTGGCGCTCTTTGGCATGATATTGGGCTTAACCAAAGGCGGCTCTACTTTAGTGCAGTTAACCGGCAACGGTGTGCGCGGCGGGCTGCTCATTTACCTCGGCTTCGTTGGCCTTACCGGGCAAATGGACCGTCTGCGAGAGTGGACAATCTCCATCGGCAACGAGTCTATTTTTCTGATCATCATCCTCACCACGATTGCCACCTATGTCTATCTGGTAAAAATCAACAAACGGTGGCTGGCAATCCCCCTCTGCTCTCTATTTGCCATGCTGGTGGCCCTAATCATGGGTGCTCACTTTGAGTTTGTAACCAGCCCAGGAATCCCAAACCTGAATCCGTTTTATTGGTGGGGAGAAAACACGGGCTGGATGCTTGGTTTGCCGGATATGGCGCATTTCATTGCGGTGCTGCCGTTTGCCATTCTCGCAGTTGCCATGTGGCCTCCCGACTTTCTGGGACACCGCGTCTTCCAGGAGCAAAATTACCCCCAGCACACGGAAAAGGTTTTAATGAACGTGGATGATACGATGGTGGTCTGTTCACTGCGGCAGGGACTCGGCTCAATTTTTGGCGGTGGGAATTTGGCTTCATCCTGGGGCACTTATATTATTCCGGCCGCTATCGCCAAACGCCCCATTCCGGCTGGCGCCATTTTTACGGGCATCATGTGTATCTTGGCCGTTGTCATCGGTTATCCCATGGACATTGCCGCCTGGGCACCCGTGCTGCGCATTGCTCTGGTTGTGGGTGTTTTTCTGCCCCTGCTGGAAGTGGGGATGCAGTTAGTTACCAATATCAAGCAGGCGCAAGTGGCCGGTATTTGTATCATTAGCTCAATCTTGGTGAACCCGGTTTTAGGCTGGGCTTTGGCTATGCTGTTGGAAAACGCCGGGTATATTGGCGAGCAAGAGCGTACCGCCGATTTGCCCAAACGGACGCGCCTGGGTATCCCGTTGGCCGCTTTTCTGATTTGCACCATTGCTATGGCAGTGGTGGGTCTCATTCCTGGCATTCCAGGGATCATTGCCGCCGGTGGTTAATCATGGGCAAAGGATGACGGTTAACCCCTGATCCATGATCTCCGTCATCTTGCCCGCTGCCCGGCATGGGCGCATAATGGAGACATGGCAACAGAGCAACCCATCATGCGTCATCGTTTGACAGTGACCGGCGTCGTGCAAGGCGTCGGTTTTCGACCGTTCGTCTATGGGCTTGCCCTAAAACTAAACCTCAACGGCTT
>JACSSI010000661.1 GCA_014879345.1 Anaerolineae bacterium
ACAGTCACCTCAGTCTCCGGCAAATACACGGTGACGACGCGCTCCATTGCTGGTAAACGGCCGTCTATCTCCCCCGTAAACAAAAATGGATTCTGCCCAATCGTGTCATAACCCGCATACGGATTTTGCCCATATGACCGCGAAAATCCCGTCTCGCGTGACTGAACTATGCCCTCCGGATACGCCTCGCGGAATTCAGCAAAGCTAACCAGTCCAGATGGCACAAACGCCAACTGTTCACCGACCAAATCGCCAATAATCGCCTCACCTGTAAACTGCTGCCAAAGTGTTTCTGTGGTACGGTCGTACATAATCAGATCAGAATTTCGCAGCAAACCCGACACGCCAAATTCAAAGGTCTGGTCGCCCACGCGCCGGTCAAACACCAGCGCCGAATTGCACAACGGGCAAAATGTGACAATAACAGGCACATCACCCACTGTGTCATTGGTGATTTCATGCCAGGTTAGCACTTGCAGAGGATAAGCACGCGCATCACCGTTGATTTCCAAGGCAATAACCGGTTCGTTGTCAGCCAGCCACTCGGTGGCTTCATTTATTGATACAAACTGTGGGTCATCAATAGACGGAATGCCATCTCGGGGTGGCCCGCCGGACAAGATTTCATCGTACTCAACAATATGGCGCCGCCAATTTGTGCCCCAACTTGAAGTTAAACGAGTTAAGTCAGCCGGTCGATCATCTGTTGTTAACACAGGTTTACCCTTCACCATTTCTACTTCGCCTTTTTCCACGAGCACCTTTGTCGGCGGCCCAGTCTCAGCTTCAACAGTGGGTTCTGGCTGACTGGTGGGTGGAGGGGCAACCGCCCGGCTCTCTTCATTGATGTTGGCTGTTGGCTTACATCCTACCATTATCACCAAGCCAACTACCAGCGTGATAAACATGTGTTGTCGAGAAAAATTCATAAACCACCTCCGTCATGTCACCATCCTAGATGTGGCGATTTCCCGTTTTCTTTCTGACATTCATCATTTGCACATAACTACTCTGCCAGATCTGCCAGATTTGCTCGAGAGATATTGTCGAATCAGGCCAACCCTGACAGGCCTTTCTCGGGAAATTTAGTAGCCAAACTGTGTCCCAAAGCGCAAAAAATATGGGTCGCACCGGTCACATTTTGACACTTGATTTATTAGAACACATGTGCTATTATTTGCTGAAATTCAATGAACGGAGGTTCAAATGTCTCGATTGATATTTTCCGGCCCAGCCGAATTACAGGTTCCTTCCCCGCAAGTATTACGTTTTTTAGACCGGCAGGTTGATTTCGTGGCATACGAAGTCGTCGGCTTTGAGGAAAGCATGCTGCTGCTCGATTATCGCACCAGCCAGCAAACACTTTCTGGTATTCGACCTGGGGCGGCTTTAACGGCCGTTTCCCCCTCCTTTCAAGACCCCTCCCACCTGGAAATCTGGGAATTCGGCCCCAACCATATGCAAATCGAACTACACGATACCATCCGTCCCCAGGCACCCTGGCTGTTCTCGCTCGTGCTCACGCCCGGACGCATTCGCCCCAACCATCGCGCCTTCTTCCAACGGATCGCCAGCCCCGCCAATCGCGGCGGCACCGTCATGACGCTGGATCGGCAATTTGGCAAAGCACCCACACCCGCGTCAGCACCAATGCCAGTAGCAGTTCCGGCTTGATTTTCAGTTTACCAGCCAAAATAACAGGCAATTTGGGCTGCGTTGTCGTCGATGGTGGCAACGCCATCGACGTGAATGACAGGATAGTTTAAGGAAACGGCCGTTTCTGCCACATATTCCGCAAAACCCACATCCCGCTCCATCCAATTCCTAAACGCCTGCTCCGGATCACGACATTGGTCTAAAATTCCCTGAATCCACGGCCGTTTTGCATACATGCGCCATTGAAATTCCGGTGTCGGCACCACATAAAACGCCTGATTAGGTTGCGTCACGTTGGCCACCAACTCTGGCAGCAATGCCGCCCCCTCCACTAAAAGCGGTCTATTGCTCGGCAGCTTCAGCAAATCCGCCAGGATCATGGGGAACTGTTCTCGATAAATCGCTAACTCATGCACAACTTGCTCCGGCACAGGGCGCATCCACAAATCATCCCAACTCATCCCCTGCAAACGATAGAACTCAGGCTGATTTTCTGGCGATGTCTGCTTTAGATGGCTGTCAAAGTGATCATCACAATGGTAAACGGCCGTTTCGACAGGCTCAACGGCCGCTGAACCTGTCGAAGCAACGGTTGCTGAACCTGTCGAAGCAGCCAACAAATCCACAATCGAACTCTTTCCCGAACACGGCGAGCCACCAATCCAATAAATATGTGCTAACTTTTGCTTTAGTTCATTCATCACATCAAAATTTTAGCCAAATTGTTCCCAGTGGCGAAAAGAGCATACGACTCACCGCCTTGCCACCTTGCCACCTTGCTACTTTGCAACTTTGCCACCTTGCCACTCCGTCCAAACACCGTCATAATTGCCTCACGTTTAACAAGCACCACACAGGCAGTAACGACATGGACAACCAGCAGTATGAACAAGCGACGATCCACACCGACCACGATTTGCGCACGCTCGCCCATTCTAAAACCGTGCGTGAAATCTCACAGTTGTCTCTACCAGAAATTGATGGGCTGGTAGCCCGTATTGCGCGTGTGGCTCCGGCAGGCAACGTGCCAGGTGTTATCCTCAACGGCCTGGCAAGCCTCAAGCAAAAACAGCCTTCTGAAGAAAATGTGCGCCGTGACATCGGTCTGCTCTTTCGGGGCGTGGAGCAAACGCTCAAAGACCATGTGGTTTACAGCACCTTTTTTGCCGGGCCAGCCGCCATCATTTATGCCTACCAATCGCTGCTGAAACTGGCTGGCAAAAATCCTGAGGCGGCGTTTGACTATGGCACGTGGGATTTTTATGTCAAGTATGCCCTGCGCGACGATACCGCCCGTCACACCTGCGAAACACACGGCTTTGCCACAACCCTGCGCCAACACGACATCCGCCTCTCCGAAATCGACAAGCTCACCGCCTGGGTGATGACGGTCGTTTTCTGCCTGCACCAATACGACGAACTTCTGGAAAACGAGTGGCGCGAACGGGTGCATACCCATTTGCTGGCGGCTCATGCCTCTGAACTGGCGGGTCTCTACAGCCAATGGGAAAAACAACGGCCGTTTGCCCGTGGACATGACGCTGACCCCAAAGAGAATTATCCCACCTACCGCCGCCGCCAATTTGACCAGTTTATGACAGCCGCCACGCTCGACCTGCCCAGCGCCACCCTCCGCGCCTGGCAAGCCGATATTGATGCATTAACGGCCGTTTCCCTGCGCCCTTATCAACGGCAAATGACCATCCGCGC
>JACSSI010000019.1 GCA_014879345.1 Anaerolineae bacterium
TATGTGTTGATTGCGTTGGGATTGGAAGGGATGCAACCCCGTGCGTTTTCGATTGCAGTGGCCTTTAACATCATCACCAATCTCATCTTTATTCCACGTTTTTCATTTGTGGCGGCGGGTGTTACCACGGTTTTGTCTGAGGTGGTGCTGATGGTGATGTTTGCCTATTATCTCAAGAAGAAGATGCCGGGTGTGAACTGGCTGCATTTGTTGGCGAAACCGTTGGCGTTAACGGCCGTTGTCATCCTCATCATGGCGCTTATTACCTATCTCACCCACCCCGTCATTGGCGTAGCGGCAGGCTTGCTGCTGTACGGAGTTGGTCTCATCGCCCTGCGTATCCTGGGTGGCGAAGAACGCACCGTCCTCCGCGCCATTCTGCCCGCCCCGCTCACCGCTAAACTGAGAATATAATGATGACTGATGAACGCGGCACGCTGAATAACAAAAATTCATCCTTCATCCCTCATCCCTCATACTTCCTCTGGCTTCTCGTCGCCATCCTGCTCACTGCCGCCGCCCTGCGTCTGATCGGCATCACCCAGGTTTCCCCACCCGGTATCACCCACGATGAGGTGGCAAACTGGCTCATCGACCACCTGATTTTGTCGGGCGAACACGCCGTCTACTTTACCCGTGCTTACGGGCATGAGGCGGGCTATCACTACTGGCAAGCCTTGCTGGTGGCACTCATCGGTGACAATGCCCTGGCTCTGCGGCTGGCCTCGGCTTACCTGGGACTGATTGGCGTGGCGGTCACGTTTGCCCTGGCGCGGAAGTTGTTTGGCTGGCAGGTCGGGATCATAGCAATGGGGATAACGGCCGTTCTCTTTTTCCCCGTGTTCTACAGCCGTTTAGGTCTACGGGCTATCAGTCTGCCCGTCTTCTCTGGCTTATCTGCTTACTTTTGGTGGCGAGCTTGGTCGGCCAGGAAATCCACACCCGCATTTGCGCTTGCTGGCCTTTTTGCCGGATTGAGCTTTTACACCTACATGGCAGCCCGCGCCGTCCCCATTTTCTATGGGTTGTTTATCGCGTATTTGGCGCTTTTTCATTGGCGGGAGTTTAAGCAGCGGTGGCGGGGTGTGGTGTTGTTTGGGGCGATTTTTGCCGTCATCGCCGCGCCGCTGGCCTATTATTTGATAACCAATCCTGGCTCAGAATTTCGCATCTCAGAGCTGGATGCGCCGCTGCGGGCGCTGATGGCGGGCGACCTGCGCCCCGTGTTGGAAAACGCGCTCAAAATCTTGTTGATGTTTGGCGTGAAAGGCGACCCGTTATGGCGGCAAGGTGTGGCCGGAATGCCAGTGTTTGAACTGGTTGTCGCCTTCCTGTTTTACCTGAGTTTGCCGCTATGTTTGTGGCGCTGGCGAGATGCCCGGTATGGCTTTTTATTGCTATGGCTGGCAACGGCCGTTATCCCCAGTTTAGTCACCATCAACGCCCCCAGCACGATACGCATGATTAACTTGCTGCCAGTGTTAGGCATCTTCCCGGCGCTGATTATCGTGGAAGTTATACACAAAATTCCACAGTTATCCACAGTTATCCACTATCTATCCACAGGCAAAGCGAAAATTAGTACCACAGTACTACTGATTTTTGGCATCATTTATGCGTGTTGGACAGCCTGGGCGATCTACGTTATTTGGCCGCAAGGGGGCGATGTTCCCTTCGTGTGGCAGACAGCACTACGCGATATTGGCAACGCGATTAATGAGGATGAAACGGCCGTTGCGGTGGCGGTTGGCGGCTGGTCGCCCGATACGATGGATCCGGCCACGATGGCACTCTATTTAAATAGGGAGAACACCCGTGTCAGCACCTTTGGTTTAGAGTCAGGAGATGACATAATTTATACGCTCGTTATCCCCAATTTTGACGAAAAAACAGCCGCTTCGACAGGCTCAGCGACCGATACTTCGACAGGCTCAGTGACCGTTTCCATCTTCCATCCCACCGCCCTCCCCCTCGATCCCGCACTTGCTACACAATTAAAAAACTGGGACGCAGACCTCACCATCACCGATACCTATACGCACTACGCCCTACGCAGTTCGCCCCCCATCGCCCCACAAAACCCCGCCTCACCCACCACATTCGGCAATCAACTCAAATTCCTGGGAACAGATCAAGATTCAGGCGAACTCATCACCTACTGGCAAGTCGTTGCGCCTATCACACAGCCCATGCGCTTGTTTTTTCATGTTTTAGATGAAAATGGGGAAATCTTGATGGAAGATTACAGTTGGGACACGGCCGATCCGCAAACCTTGTGGCAGCCACATTGGCAAGTGGGCGATCTCGTCCTGCAAAAGCACCAACTCCCCCAACCCTTAACCGATGCCACCCCCATACGCCTCGGTATCTTTGACCCGTATTCCTGCAATCCTGGCCCTTGCCAAAACCTCATCACGGCTGAAGGCGAGCCGTTTCTCCTATTCCCTGTCCAACAATAATCACGATTAAACTGATACATTAAGCTGATAAGATTTCGAGTGAGTGCTGGGCATTGGAAACGGCCGTTACTGGTATATCTTGATCAAGTGTCGCCAATTTACCCTGGTGGGAAGCCGCTAATCCCAAAAGATAGATATCTGAAACCTGTTTGTGAGTCAATGCAAAATCTGGACTAACCAAATTCATAATACTGACATTTTCAGCCCAAAACACGTGTTCATCATTCGCACAAAAACGACGCAACAGTGCCAGAACATACCCCGCATCACCTGGTCAATTCGGATAACTGGGATAAAACAGAACATCCTCAATAAAACTAAAAGCGCCTCACAAAAGATTATGAGGCGCTCTTTTCAAACAGTATGTAAATAGCAAAATAAAGCTGTAACGCAAAAAAAATAAAGCGGCTGACGGGACTCGAACCCGTGATAAAAGTTTGGAAAACTTTTGTGTTGCCATTACACCACAGCCGCGCAATGGGCCTACTTGGATTCGAACCAAGAACCCAGCGGTTATGAGCCGCTTGCTCTGCCATTGAGCTATAGGCCCGAATCACATTTTTTAAGGTTAGCCTACACCATGCACATAGTTTGGAAGGCTATTGTGTTCCACGACACCTCTGTCGTAAAACAATTTCTGTCGGGGCGGCCGGATTTGAACCGACGACCTCTCGGACCCAAACCGAGCGCTCTGCCAAGCTGAGCTACGCCCCGTAGCACAACAGACGGGTAGTATAGCGATGGCTGACTTTAGCGTCAACCCTTATAACATTGTAATTGCACAATTGAGGATGTTTCTTCTGTTATTTTCATTCTTTCATCCATGCCATGACCAGCTATCCAAACGAGTTGGGAACCGCTGGCCACGAGCGGCCAAGCCTCACGCCACCTTGCGCCAATTTTCCGATCAATCATAAATTCTTTCACTTTAGTGGAACGGCCGTTCATACCCAACGGTTGAAATCGCTCTCCTGGCTCTCGCGTGCGCACGAATAAATCTTGGCCAGCAGATATGTCAACGTAGGCTCGCCACTTATCAGCCGCCGCTTGCACCGCAATTAGATCGACAGCATCAACCAGAGCAGCTTCGATTTTCCAACCGTTTGATAACGCTACAACACCTGGCACAGCCAAACGCTCGGGTTCCGCTTTATGAAACTGCGGCCAATCATCTAAAACAATCTGCTTATCTTCCGTGATAATCAGCCTATCATAGTCAACAATCAGAAACATTTCTCCCGGCAAATTGAACCGCTGCCCCGTTTCCGGTCTTTCAGCGACCAGCCGAGCCTGCTCAATGGCCTGAAATGTCACATCTTTTAGAAACGGCCGTTTCTCCACCAACGCCTGTCGCAAAATCCCTCTGCGCAACCCCAATGGCAATACATTCCAGGCTGCGCGATCAATAACAATCGCTTCATCATCCACATCTAAAACAACCCGCGACCAGGTCTCGGCCGTTAAGCTCTCCAACAATGCCACATCAGCAGCAGTCAACGCTGCCAACTGACACAAATGAGCACGAATATTGGCATTATAATCTGTTAGCAGTGGCAGCAGCTCCTGTCGAATACGATTGCGAAAGAAGGAAATATCCTCATTCGACTCATCAAACACTGGCGTCAAGTCAAATTCCCGACAATACTCGTCAATATCCTGACGACTCACGCTTAAAAACGGCCGTAAGACAGAATAATCACGGTCTCCCGACTGCATCGCCGTCACCGGCAGCATACCACGCAATCCGCGCAAACCAGTACCACGCAGCAAATTCATCAATACCGTTTCTGCTTGATCATCCCCATGATGCCCCACCACCAGGTACGGTGTCTCATACTGGTGAGCCACATCACAGAAAAAAGCATAGCGAGCCTTCCGCCCCGCTTCCTCCAAAGAATTCCCCGACTCTTGTATCAGACGAGTCAAATCAATTGTTTTCGTTTCACATACAACTCCCCATTCTCTCGCAACAATCTGCACAAAATCTGCCTCAGCAACGGCCGTTTCTCGATAGCCATGGTTTAGATGTGCCACCACCAATCGGGTCGGCCCCACCACCTGAGTCAACACATGCAGCAACGCCAGCGAATCTGGCCCACCAGACACACCAACCACCAATTTAACAGATTGAGATAAGAGATTAATGGGGGAAACGGCCGTTTTCAAAAACATCAAAACCGTCTTGTGCAAAACAGACATCAATCCAACCCTTTTGCCAAAACAAAAAGGCCCGCAAGCGGGCCAAATAAAAAGTAGGGCGGGTGGGAGTCGAACCCACACGGAGTATTACTCCGGCGGATTTTAAGTCCGCTGCGTCTGCCATTTCGCCACCGCCCCAAAAAAGCAGAACAAAACATCAAACAAGAGTCAGTATTGTACACATCTTAAGAAATGACAACAAGAGCAAAATTCAAACAAACCCGTAACAAAAAAAGTAATTCAACCAAACTAAAATACTTTAAATAAACCTCATCACCCATGACAATAGTAAGTTTGACTAGCCTATTTTCAACCTGTATAATGCTCAACGTCAAATATCCCGAGAGAAATAGGTCTAAATTCCTGAACAAATCGTTAAAAAAATAGACTAAAATAGCAGTTGGAACATTATTATTTCACTATTCCACAATCTCCAAGTAGACATTGTGGAAACTATAAAAATTCAACCAGCAGGAAAATAAGCTATGGCCCTAAAAGGGAACCTGCGCGATTTCTCAACAACGCAACTACTTAACCTAATAAACCTAGCACGCAAGACCGGCACACTTTCCATTCAAAACAATGGAAATTCAGCTCAAATGTCGTTTCGTGAAGGCAAACTCATATACGCCTTCATGGGTCCAGAAGAAGATAACCATCTTGCACAAATACTCCATAATGCAGGAAAACTATCAGAAGACCAGGCCAGAATAATCCAGGCTCGCGCCAAAGGCACAAGCGACAAACAACTAGGTCATATGCTCATTCAACGTGGGCACATCACCCAGAGCGATATAATCCAAAGCGTGCGGCAAAACGTACTAGATACCGTTTACAAGCTGTTCACCTGGGCAGAAGGGCTTTTCCGATTTGAAGCCAACGCACTACCCTCTCCAGGCCACATAACCATCCCCATTGACCTCGAGAGCGTCATCATGGAAGGCAGCCGACGCCTCAAAGAATGGGAAATTTTACAAGAAGAACTTCCTAACCTGGACATCTGCCTCCGCTTTACAGACCGTCCGGATGCACGACTACAAAATATCAACCTCACCGTTGAAGAATGGCGTGTCGTATCCTTCGTCAATCCACGCAACTCCATTCGGCAAATAGCCCGAGCCAATAACCTTAGCGACTTTGAAATCAGACGCATCGTATATGGCATGTTACAAGCTGGCTTAGTAGAAATAATCAGACCGCCAAGACCTACACCTCAAGCGCCAGCGCGGCAAAGTTCAACCAGACAGGAAATATTGCAAGAACAAGGGATTGACGATCCCCAATCACCAGCAGTAAAACGTTCTGTAGTAGTACGCCTTATTGATCGTATTCGTGGTTTGTAAATCAGAAACACTCATACATAGATAGCTTTTCCACAAACCATCATATTTATACCCAACTGCAAGAGGGCAACATTCTTATGCAAGCAGTAAAAATGGTTATCACCGGCCCGTTTTCCGCAGGGAAAACACAATTTATTGGCTCCATCAGTGAAATTGACGTTGTCTCCACTGAACGAAAAATAAGCAGCAGTGCAGAAAAAGTCAAAGACGCAACAACCGTTGCTATGGACTTTGGTCGCATTACCGTGGGTGATGATCTCGTACTGTACCTCTTTGGGACACCAGGTCAAAGACGTTTTGACTTCATGTGGGATATCCTGTCACAAGGCATGCTAGGTTTCGTTGTAATGGTAGACAGCACAAAGCCAGAAACCTTCCGTGAAGCTAAACGGGTACTGGAAACCTTTGAAAGCTATGCAGCCACACCATATGTAGTCGCTGCCAACAAACAAGATATGGAAGATGCCTGGGAACCAGAAGATCTCCGCATCATCCTTCGGTTGCGACCTGAAGTAAAAATTCTCCCCTGTGTTGCCACCGACAAAGAAACTGTCAAAAATGTTCTTCTGGAACTATTGTATTCAATACTTGAAGAAATCGATAAGGTTGAAAAAGCCCGCTAAATTATTGTTTAACGGTTCATTTACATCACCTTAACTCGCTTTTCACAGTCTATCGGTGGGGCAAGTGCTACTATCAACACATAAACTCGCCCAAGTTAGCTTACTAATCAAAGCAACAACAGAATGGTAGCAAGCACTCAGCAAATTAACTGAGTGAAAATTTACCAAATCTTCATTCTACAAAATAAAGGGCGGCTAGGGGCTCACGTGAGTTCAATTGTTACAGAGCAAGGTTTACTACATTACGAATCAATTGGCCGCGGACAGCCAATTATACTCCTTCACGGCTGGATAAATTCTTGGGATGTTTGGCGTGACTCAATGATCTCTTTAGCAAAAACAAGAGTTTATCGAGTTTACGCCCTGGATTTTTGGGGATTTGGTGATTCAGGCAAAGGAGCAAAAACCTCTTCTGATTCATTTCAAATAGATAGCTACGTTAATATGGTCAATCAATTCATGGATAGCCTAGGGATTCAAGAAGCCCCAGTTTTTGGGCATTCCATGGGAGGTACTGTAGCTCTGCAAATTGCTCTCAGCAATCCTGACCGGGTAAGCAAAGTGGCTGTTGTAGGATCTCCAGTTCTCGGAACTTCTCTAAATCCCTTTCTTCAACTAGCTGGGTATGGCGCCATCGCCAAATTGATTTGGCGGTATCCCTTCATTCTTCACTCTATCATGCGGATTTTGTTGGCAAAAGATTCCAAAAAAGTGCGCAGCATGATCTCTCGTGACGTGCAACGCACGACCATCGAATCCTTTTTTCGCAGCATTGGAGATTTAAGAGAAACAGATTTGCGCTCAGAATTACCCCAACTCAATATTCCAACCCTGGGTATTTACGGCAAGCATGACAATATTGTATCGCCATCAAATGCAGAACTGCTTAGCCAAGGCCGACCCAATGCACAAGTGTCCATGATGCAACAATCACGCCATTTCCCCATGATTGATGAACCTGAGTTGTTCATGGATGCGCTGACGAAATTTCTCAATAATGGTCATAAAACTACATAAGATAGGCATCTGGTGACTGAAACAATACCGACCACTACGGATGAAGAATTCTTTTACCCCAACAAAATGGGACGCATTGTACTTACTGCCATGGAAGAAATCATGGGACGCCATGGCGTCAATGCGATTCTCAACTTTGCTGATCTTGATAAATTAGTTAATAACTATCCCCCCAATAACCTCGAATTAGGTTTTCCCTTCTCAGAGTTCAGTGCATTGCAACAAGCTGTTGAAGAAATTTACGGTGTGCGTGGTGGACGTGGTCTTTCTATGCGTGCTGGAAGAGAAACCTGGAAACTAGCCTTGAAAGAGTTTGTGCCGGTACTTGGCATTGGCGATTTGGCAATTCGCACACTTCCTTTGGGAATTAAATTAAAAATTGGATTGGATGTATTTGCTCAAACATTTAATAAATTTAGTGATCAGCAGGTGCGTTTGGGGGAAGATCACCGAGGCTATTTGTGGATTATTGAACGATGTCCTATCTGTTGGGGACGAACAACGCCACAACCATGTTGTCATCTGGCAGTTGGGTTATTAGAGCAGGCATTGGACTGGGTTAGTAAAGGTAGACGCTTTCGGGTTGAAGAAGTTGAATGTGTGGCCGCTGGTGATGATGTCTGCCTTATAACTATATCAAAGAAACCAATTATTTAACTATTCCTACTATTGATGTTATGCGCCGAATTATTCTGACCGATAGAGATCAAATTGCACCATTTAATGAACCCGCTCGTGATTTACGGGTTCAAAATAAACCTTTGTGGCTGTGGCAAAGAGATCTGTTAACCCCCTATACAATCGAAGAACGCGAATATCCTGACTGGCAAACTGCTTATAAGTTTGAAGAAGATCCGATTGAATGTTTTGTTCATCGAGATAATCTGTTCTTCAATGAACCGCTCATTACTGAATTCATGAAACGGGCGCAAGATGGGAAACGACCAGTACGCTTGGCTTTCCGTGCAGATGACCCAGCAATTGCCACTCATGTGCGTGCATTAAGTCATTCATTTTTTCCGCAAGGGGATTTATTGCTTGTTGACATGTGGTATCTGCCTCAAGGTTTGTCCCAGAGTGTGGAGGCCAAGCCACTCATTGTTGATACTGAACCAGTAGAACGGGGGTACTATCATGTGCCGCCTTATATGGCAACAGAATTTGGCGATTTAGTTTATCAATTGCCACGGAAGGCTTTTGTATTAATTGAAAATTGGGTTCACTTATTCATCGCAGATATTTTGTTTGGGGCGTTTGCGCGGGGCGTGATATTTGAAAATAGGATTAACGTGGATTGGAAGCTCAAACTTAAGTTACTGTTCAAGTCTATTTTGGAACAGCAACATGTGCTTTCTAATTCTGAAATGATAATTATTGGCAAAAATGTCAGCATCGATCCCTCTGCCGTTATTCATGGTCCCACGACGATAGGTGATAATGTCAATATCGGTGCTGGCGCTGTTATTGACAATTGCATTATCGGCAGTAATGTGACTGTGTCTCAGGGATGTCAGTTGATGCTTAGTGTAGTCAGTGACGGCTGTTTTTTGCCTTTCCGTACTTCACTTTTTATGACATCGATGATGGAAAATTCGATGGTTGCCCAAAATACTTGTTTGCAATTGTGTGTGATTGGTCGGGATTCTTTTGTGGGGGCAGGCACAACTTTTACAGATTTTAATATTTTAGGTGGACAACTTCGTACATTTGGCAAAAAAGGGGATCTTGAAGACACAAATATGCTGGTTTTAGGCGGTTGCATTGGACATCATTGTCGATTAAGCTCTGGTCTCATCCTTTATGCAGCACGCACGGTTGAATCTGATGTGGTTTTACTTGCTTCTGAGAAAAGAAAATTTATTACAAAAAATATTTCTTGGGAAGATAGTGATCACCACCCTTATTCTGATAAATATCCATACCCACAATTGTATCCACGCCAAAGTTGAATGTCCTGATTATTTTACAATCAAGGACAGATAACCTATTGAAGCCAGGTATGTAGTGTCGCTAAACTTTACATATGGAAGATTCGTTTGCTTTTATTATCCATCCAATTGATCCAAAGCGGGATGTTGGTAGAAAATTCCCTACTTTAGGCAAGCTACCTGCTTGGCTAATTGATTATCTTTCTTTATTTTTCCCACCCGTTTATATTTCAGAAATTCATGGTGTGGTATCTAAGAGCAACGGCCGTTCCCTTAAAGGCTGGTTTATTGCGTGTCCATTGACCCCCACACGCATGGTCACATTACCACCTGCCGTCGTCTACAAAAAAATCATTCAAACTGGTCGTTTCGCAGAAAAATTAGGCGCACAAATCTTAGGCCTGGGTGCTTTTACCTCGGTTGTGGGTGATGGTGGTATCACCGTCGCCAAGAACTTAAACATTCCTGTAACCACTGGTGATAGTCTGACTATTGCCATGGCTGTTAGAGCCATTCGTGATGCAGCACAAATCATGGATATTCCCTTGGCCACAGCCAAAGTAGCCATTATTGGTGCCACAGGTGCCATAGGCTCCGTGTGTGCCGACATGTTGGCACCAGATGTTGGCCAATTGTTATTAATTGGACGGCGACAAGAAAAATTGGGCGAGGTAGCAGCAAGTGCAAAAAACCAGGGCTGTGCAGATGTGGTTATATCATCTGATATGTCCCGGCTTAAAGAAGCACATCTTATCATTACAGTTACCAGTGCAGTCGAGACTATCATCGAAGCCTCCCATTTGCGCGAGGGTGCCATCATTTGTGATGTGGCTCGTCCGCGAGATATTTCTCGCCAGGTGGCAGAACAACGACCTGACATTTTAGTTATTGAAGGGGGCATGGTACAAGTACCTGGTCCTGTTGACTTTGGCTTCGATTTTGGGTTTCCGCCTAAAATGGCCTACGCCTGTATGGCTGAGACAATGGCCTTGGCTTTAGACCATAAATATGAATCCTATACGCTCGGAAAAGACATAAAATTGTCACAAGTGGTGACAATTGATAAAATCGCAGATAGGCATGGTTTCAAATTAGGTGGGTTCAGAAGTTTTGAACGTGCAATTACCGATCAAGAGATTGCTCAAATAAAAGCATATAATCAATCTAATCGTGCCAATCATATATCTCCATTTAGATCAAAGGGTCAGCCAGTAGTTAGTTGACTTAGGTTATTCACAATTTTCAAGGGATAAGCTCATGAGTAACGGTCGAATCTTAATAGTTGAAGACGATTACGACATTTCAAATATGCTCCGGATATTCTTCTCAAATGAAGGGTATCAGGTAGAAATTGCCGCCAGAGGAAATGATGCTTTGGACAAATGTCGTAAGAAGTTACCAGACTTAGTGGTACTGGATATTATGCTGCCTGATATGGATGGGTATGCTATCTGTCGTGCCATGCGTTCTACAACAAGAACCAGCCACATTCCTATCATTTTCCTCACGCAGAAAGATGAGCGAAGTGATCGTATTGCTGGGTTGGAGTTGGGGGCAGATGATTACATTACCAAGCCTTTTGATATTGAAGAGCTGAAACTTCGGGTGCGTACCTCAATTCGTATCCACCAGCGTCAGAATATGACAAATCCAACAACGGGTTTGCCCAGCAGTCGGCTTATCGAAGAGCAGTTGCGCACTTTGATGCGTTCTGGTGAGTGGAGCTATTTACAAATTGGCATTGACAATATGGGGCCGTTTAATGATGTGTATGGCTTTGTTGCCGGTGATGAGGTGCTGCGTTTCACGGCGCTGCTGCTAAATGAGGTGGTTGATGAACTCGGAACCCTTGACGATTTCATCGGACATCCTGGCGGCGACACTTTTGTCATTATCACGATGACAGACAATATCCCAGCCATGGTTGATAAATTACGTCAGCGTTTTAACGAAGAGGTTTTGTCTCATTACAACTTTATGGATCGTGAACAAGGTGGCATCAGTATGTCAGATGGTTCGATGGCTCCTTTGATGAGGCTCTCTATCGGTGCTGTTTCGTCCGAGACTCAACGTTTTGCCGATATTCGTGAAATCACGGAAACGGCCGCTGAGCTGCGCCGTCTGGATCAATCTAAGCTAGACCAATCTAAGCTAGAAAATTGAGGATTTCGCGTGCAGTAACGGTGAAGGTCTTGGATTTGCCATGAATAAACAACTCACCTCAGCAAGCATTTGGAGTGTGCTTGACAACCTGACTGAAGGGGTCATCATTGCTGAGGCTAACGGTGCAATCGCATATGTCAATCAGGCGGCAATTTCTGCTTGCAGTATCATGGGTTTAGATAATGATATTTTGCAAATGGATAATTTGTTTGCAGATGCACAAGATTGGCATGGTTTGATGGAGGCACCTGCGACTGTTGTGTTGCAAGTGAATGACGGCCGTTCCTACCTGTTCCAATCTCAACCCTACCAAAATTACATTCAAATCACCTTCTCCCCTGCTCATGATGCTGAGACAACGGCCGTTATTGAACAGCTAGTCACCCTCACCAACATCAGCAGTGAACCCAATTTCGATGAAAAATTACAACTCATCGTCGATGGACTGCAAGACACAGGCTGGCAGCGCGTTTTACTGACATTACGTGACGAAAATTTTAACGCCACCCAGATCATCTCTGCCGGTTTTTCAGAACCTGAATTACAACAAATTGCTAACAACGCCCTCACCGCTGAAAAGTGGTTAGCACTTCTGGATGATCCTCAATTCAAACAATACCAAAAAGGATCATGTTATTTTGTACCGGAAGAAAGTAATTGGGCTATCGAAAATTTGGGCGACGCTGTTCCCGCTCGAAATGATATAAATAAAAGCTCTCGCTCCTGGCATCCTTATGATTTTTTCGTAATTCCCCTGCTCAATCGAGAACAGAAACGAATCGGGCTGATTGGACTAGATGAACCGACAAACGGCCGTCGGCCAGAAGCGAACACCTTTCAAACGATTGAGCTTTACGCACAATTTGCAGCCTCCATCATTGAAAACGCCCAACTCGTAGATGAAACACTGGCACGCAGCGCAGACCTGGAAAACATCGTCCAGGCCAGCCACGCCCTTTCAGCGGTGTTGGAAGAGGACATGATTCTCTCCACCGTAGCTGTCCACATGAGCAACGCCGCCCGGGCAGAAGGATTCCGTATCTATCGATGGAAACCAGAACAAAAAGCGCTCATTCTCATTGAAGAAGATGTTGTTGGCGCCAAAATGTCCGAGATAACGGCCGTTACCCCCAACAACCAACTATTACAAATACTAAATCAAGGCCTCGTCTACACCACCCAGCACACAACACAAGAACCACCCTTACTGCCAACCCCAAAATGGGAAGATGAGGATCAAACCTACGCCACCACCCTTGTCCCCATTCTCGTTTCAGATGAACTGGTTGCACTCGTTCAAATTCTGTATCGGCGGCAGCAGCCACTCAATCAACGAGAAACACAACTCCTGACAGCCCTGGCCAACCAGGCCAGTTCAGCCTTAGAAACAGCCCTCATCTTTTCAGAAACCTATGAACGAGAGCAATTCTACAACGCCCTGGGCAGCGTTAGCATGGCTATCAACTTCACGTTAGAACAAGCAACCGTTCTTAACCTGATCTGTTCCGAAAGCTTACGCATATTTGAAGTAGATGGCGCATACATCTGGCATATCGAAAACGACGTTTTTATCGGCAGTGCTGCCAAAGGATTTGGCGAAGAGGGATTCGTGGGAACGGCCGTTCCCATCACCGACACCAACGCATTCGTCGCCTCCATCGCCAACACAGGCCAGGCAACCTACATCAACCACCTAAATCAAAAAGAAAACATCTCCTTGAGACTGCCCAACCGAGAAGCAATCCAATCCGTCCTTGGCGTTCCGCTGGAACAAGAAGGCAACATCATCGGCGTACTCATCCTGGTAGATACCAACAAACCCGTCCGCTTCAGCGACAAGCACATCACCTGGGCCACCATGTTCGGCGTCCAGGCCACCATCGCCTTACGCAACGCCAAACTATTTGAAGAACTACACCGCTTCAACGAAGAACTCGATCTCCGTGTTGCCGAACGCACCCGCGCCCTTCATGAAGAAAGCAATCGCGTAAAAATCTTACTAAGAATCACCTCCGAGCTATCAGAAAGCCTCGATCAGGATCACGTTCTCAACCAGGCACTCCACCTCGTCAACGAAGTCGTCAACGCCACCCAGGGCGTCATCCTGCTTATCAACCAAGAAAACAACCAATTCACCTTCCAGGCAGCCTTTGGTTTAGACCGAGCCATTCCCCGTCAAGGCGTTCCCACCGGCATGAGCACCAAAGAAGGGTTGGCAGGCTGGATGATAGACAATCGTTCCGCCGTCATCGTCGACGATACCGAAAAAGATCCCCGTTGGGTCATTCGGCCATCAAGCCAAAACCACCGCTCCGTTTTAGGTGTCCCCCTCATTTCAAACGAAGAAGTCATCGGCGTCATGATGCTCTTCCATCTAGAACCGGGCGCCTTCACCATGCAGCAACTAGACCTCGTAGAAGCAGCCGCCATCCAGGTTGCCAACGCCATCAACAATGCCAACCTCTACCGTCTTATCCGCGATCAGGCAGAACGCCTCGGTCGCTTACTCTACGCTGAACAAATCGAAACCGCCAAAAGCCAGGCCATCCTGGAAAGCATCGCCGATGGTGTACTATTCGCCGATAACCAAAGCGAAATCATCCTGGCAAACTTGCCTGCTAGCGCCATCCTGGACATCCCGCGGAAACAACTCGTCGGTAAATCCGTCAATGAACTACTAGGTCTTTACGGCCATTCCGGTGACTCCTGGATTAACACCATCGAAGATTGGGCACAAAACGCAGATCGCATTAAAGAATGGACCTATCTAGCCGACCAGTTAACCATCGAAGACAAAGTCGTTAGCGTCCACCTTTCTCCCGTTCTAGCCAGCAATCAATTCTTTGGCACAGTCTCCATTTTCCGCGACATCACCAAAGAAGTAGAAGTTGACAAACTCAAAAGCGAATTTGTTTCCACCGTCTCTCATGAACTGCGTACCCCCATGACCTCCATCAAAGGGTATGCTGACCTCATGCTCATGGGCGCAGCCGGAACAATGAGTCCGCCACAGCAAAGATATTTAAAAGTCATCAAAAACAACGCAGACAGACTGCACATGCTAGTCAACGACCTGCTAAATATTTCCCGCATTGAAACCGGCAAAACTACCCTCGATTTACGGCCGTTAGACGTACCACAAATCATTGAGCAAGTTGTCGTAGGGCATCTGCAAGGTCGCATTCAACATGAAAATAAAAAACTCAATGTCAAAACAGATATTGAGTCATCCTTGCCTTTAGTCAATGCAGATCATGCCCGCATCACCCAAATCCTGACAAACCTAATCGACAATGCCTTCAACTACACACCGGAAAATGGCCTCATATGCTTATCAGTCAAATCAAATGGGGAATATGTATTTGTCAGCGTACAAGATTCAGGCATTGGAATTTCTGAAGAAAACCAGCAAAAAATATTTGAACGCTTCTTCCGCGCAGAAGATGAACACGTTCAAGCCGTCCCTGGCACTGGCTTAGGCTTAGCCATTGTGCGCAGCCTCATTGAAATGCATGGCGGTCAATTAAAAGTAGACAGCAAATTAGGTGAAGGTAGCACTTTCACCTTCAATTTACCCGTAGTAATTGAAGATAGTGATCCCACTTAAATACAAGACACTTTCTGAAGAGAAATTAAGCAATGGCAAAAATACTTATAGCAGAAGATGATCAAGACATTCGTGAACTAGTCGTACTCACGCTGCAATTCAATGGCTTTGATGTCACCAGCGTGGAAAATGGTGCGTTGGCAGTTGAAGCAGCACAAGGAAATAAATTCGACTTAATTCTGATGGATGTGCGTATGCCTAAAATGACAGGGTATGAAGCATGCCGCCGTCTTAAAGAGATTGACTCAACCAAAGACGTTCCCGTGATCTTCTTGTCTGCCAAAGGTCAAGAAACAGAAATTCAAACCGGACTGAGTGTAGGAGCATCGCAATATATCTTAAAACCATTTGCTCCAGATGAACTCATCAGCACCATAAATAGCGTCTTAAAACCTTAATCACCACCATCATCACGAACTTGCAATATTTATGAGCATTACGACTGTTGGTAACCACCTAATTCATTACGAAGTGCTAGGCAGAGGCGAACCCCTCATCTTTGTGCATGGCTGGCTTGGCTCCTGGCGCTATTGGTGGTCATCAATGCAAGCACTCTCTACCAAACATCGTGCTTTTGCCTTCGACCTCTGGGGATTTGGTGATTCCAGCAAGGAAACTGACAATTACAGTATGCGCTCCTACGTGACCATGATTGACCAGTTTATCAATCAACTAGGCATCATGAAACCTGTTACATTAATTGGGCATGGCATGGGTGCAGCCGCAGCACTTAAATATACAGTAGCCAATCCTGAAAATGTGGCAAAGCTGGTCACCGTTGCCTTGCCAATTACAGGCACTTATATGGAACCACGTTTATCTGATTCTGCACCTGACGCAATTCTTAAGCAGCTTGGCAAAGCCAATTCCTTTAATGAGGTTGATTCTGAAGTGCGAAAAACAGATCCTGCGGCCATGAATATGGTGGCCTCAGAAATTGCAAATATGAATTTGGTAGCTGACATTGCCAATTGCCCGCGCCCCGTCTTGATGATTTTTGGTAATGATGATTCCATCGTTAAGCCACCGGATGGGGAGTATTACCATCTGCGTCGCTCTGGAAACAATCGGTTCTATGTTGGCTTAGATGCATGTCATCACTTCCCCATGCTGCAAGAGAAAGCTGTGTTTAACCGGCTTATTCTAGATTTCCTCCATGCTCAAGATTTAAGCGAGTTGGCTCCAAAAGAATATTGGCAGCGCCGGACACGTTAACCTTATAATTAAGCATCAATTCTCTTTGATTTCTTCCAATATAATAAATTGTGTGGCTATACAAGTTATTCCTCTCTCAGCAGGAGGAATGACTTGTATAGCCACGAGATTGTTATTAGACTCAAAATTGCAAGTTGCTTATTCAAGGCTGGCTACGCTCAGATTGTGTTGACGCGAGATTGCGCACAGCCTTTGAAATTGTTCTATTTTCCCCCTAACTATCATTTGTTATCATTGTTTTGACGAGTTATCTTTTACGCCGTAAGATTTATGTGTTTTAGCTTTTCACGTTCCCAGAAAGGAGTATCTCATGAGCGATTTCAAGTTTAAAGCATGGCCTACCCAGTTTCGCAGCATCAATCAATATTTTGGTGCGAATCCTCAAAGTTATGCCCAGTTTGGTTTGCCAGGCCATGAAGGCATTGACATTATGGCACCATCAGGCAGCAAGGTGTTTGCGGTAGCCCCGGGCACTGTCAAAATGGTGCGGACTGCTGCAGAAGGGCACAATTATGGAAAGCATGTCCGCATTGAGCATATTGATGGGTATGAAACAATTTATGCCCATTTGCAGGATGTTAACGTGAAGGAAGGGCAAGCTGTTGAAGCTGGCAGTTTGTTAGGCCTGGCTGATAATACGGGTAACAGT
>JACSSI010000662.1 GCA_014879345.1 Anaerolineae bacterium
AAAACGCATCTCCTGCACGCAATTGGTCAAAAATGCGCCAGCGAGGGGCTAACTGTCATGTACATATCATCTGAGACCTTCACAAATGATCTTGTGCAGTCCATTCGCAACAAACAAATGGCACAATTCCGTGAACGTTACCGTACCCCGGATGTGCTGCTTATTGATGACATTCAATTTATCGCCGGAAAAGAAAGCACCCAAGAAGAATTGTTCCACACCTTTAATGATCTGCATAGCCGAGGCAAACAAGTTGTCTTATCTAGTGACAGAACCCCAAAAGCGATGGCTACCTTGGAAGAACGGTTGCAATCACGCTTTGAGTGGGGTCTCATGGCAGACATACAACTGCCAGATACAGAAACCCGCAAAGCAATTTTGCAAGCAAAAGCAGAAGATCACGGCATTGAAGTACCCGATCATGTCATTGACTTAATTGCCCATCATGTGCGCAATAATATCCGTGAATTAGAAGGAGCCTTGAATAAAATCATTGCTTATGCCCAACTGTCAGGTACAGACACAGTAGATACAGCCCTCGTCAATATGGCATTGGCAGATCTCGTGCGTCGGCCGGAAAAAGTGACAGTGGATCAAGTAATTGAGGCTGTATGTCTCTATTACAACGTCACGGCAGATTCAATTTCTAGTTCAAGTCGCAGTCGTACGATTGCTTTTCCGCGTCAAATGGCAATGTACCTGGCTCGTACAGAGACTGATGCCTCTTTCCCTCAAATAGGCACACAACTCGGTAATCGTGACCATACGACAATCCTCTATGGTTGTGAAAAGATTTCAACCCTGTTAGAAAAGGATGCTGAAACTCGCCGAGATATGCTCTCCATAAAGGCATCCCTATACGAATCAAGTGCGGCTGCTGTATAACCTTATCCTTAACCCAACCCACAAATTTGGAAAAAGGCCAATTCGACAGAATTGGCCTTTTTTTATTGCCCCAGCAACGCCCATATCTGGCATGTGTCAAGCGAATGGCACGGTGATTTACGACTATTTCACGCTCATTTCTGTGGATAACTCGCAATTAACTGTGGAAAAGGTAGTTCTTTTGTGGAAAAGTCTATGAACTCATAAAAAAATGAGTGCCTCAGAAAAAGTATATCTAGGGCAATGACTGTAGTACTATCCAGATATGGGTTGCGGGTCGTATTATGCGCAATCGCCATAACAAGAAGTAAATTATGCTTATCTACAGCGCGCACAAATTTGTCCACAAGCAGCGCTTCCCCATAGCGTGCAATAAGGGGAAGATATGTAAAAAGCTCACGGTGAACCCGCACATGTAGGGGCAAAAAATAACAATCCACATATTCACAAGCCCTACTATCTACTACTATTAAATATAAATAAAAAGGAGATTGATTGAATAACTTTTAAATCTTTTGGGGAACATCAGGAGGCATGAAAAAAGACCTGTCTCCAGGTCTTTTTGAAAAGAAATGCTAACGCAAGGGTAAGACCCTATAAAAATTCGATTAGCCCATAGCCATCATCTTCTACAGGCAGTGCAGCCACGCGAATCGTTGTTTTTGTCCCATCTTCGTTGACCAGGGTTAATGATTCAACCGCATTCCATTGATCCCATAAATCGCCATCAACCAAGACAAAGCTGCGCATCGACCCTGTTGAGGGAAAGATACCTCCCGCGGCAATATCGTAGCCGTTTAGCGAAATGCGTGCGACTCTATTTTTGGTTGATTTGCCATAAACATCAAGGGCTGCGGTTAAATTATCTGTCATTTATTGCTACCTATGTGGAAAGTTAACGTCTAGTATAGACATTAACTGTGTTGATTTCAATAGTATTGTGATGGCAGTAGCTTACAGATTTAATTATTAGTGTATGTTTGCTCCCTAATTTGGGCGGCAACACCGGTTTGCACGTGCCACAGTCCCGCGTAAATGCCTTTGTCAATGGCAACCAACTCTTCATGACGGCCGTTTTCCTGCAACTGGCCATTCTCCAATACAAAAATCACATCCGCATTGCGCACGGTGGAGAGGCGGTGGGCAATGACGATGGTGGTGCGCCCGACGGCGATGCGTTCCAGCGAGCGTTGGATGGCGGCTTCTGTCTCATTGTCTACCGAAGAGGTTGCTTCGTCTAAAACCAGCACCGGCGGGTCTTTGAGGATGGCGCGGGCGATGGAAATGCGCTGCCGCTGACCGCCAGAAAGCTTCTGGCCGCGTTCGCCCACGATGGTGTCGTAGCCGTAGGGCAGCGCCATGATGAAATCGTGGGCTTCGGCCAACTTGGCCGCTTCGATGATGTCTTCTAGCGGGGCATCAAAGGTGCCATAGGCGATGTTTTCGCGCACGGTGCCGTGGAAGAGGAAGACATCCTGGCTGACAAAGCCAATGGCCTGGCGCAGGTCGCTGATTTGCAAATCACGCAGATTATGCCCATCCAGGCGGATATGGCCGTCGGTGACATCATAGAAACGGAGCAGCAGTTTCATGAGGGTGGTCTTGCCTGCGCCCGTAGCGCCCACGATGGCGGCCGTTTGCCCTGCGGCTATACGAAGCGAAAGATGGTTGATGATGGTGGGGTAGGTGACGGGGTAACGGCCGTTCTCCCCTGGCGCGTATGAAAAAGAGACATCTTCTAACAAAATCTCGCCCTTCACCTCAGCAGTGGGCAGATGTTCGCTGCCGCTGTTGACGAGGGTTTCGGTGTCTAGCAAGTCCATGATGCGGGCGGTGGAAGCCATGGCGCGTTGGTAAAGATCAAGCGTTTCGCCCAGGCGGGTGAGCGGCCACAACAGACGTTGGGTCATAAACACCAGCACACTGTAGCCGCCTACATCCAGTTGACCTTGCACTACCAGCAGGCCACCAGCAAACATGATGGCGATGAACCCGGCCATGATGACCATGCGAATGAGCGGCACAAAGGCGGCGCTGAGGGCAATGGCGTCGCGGTTGCGGCTGCGGTATTCGTTGCTTTCTACGCTGACCCGTGCCAGTTCATGTTCTTCAGCGGTGAAGCTTTTGATGGTGGCGATGCCGCCCAGGTTGTTGCTCAGTTGGCTGTTGAGGATGCCCACTTGCTCGCGCATCCGGGCATAGCGGGGTTCTAACTTTTTCTGAAAGCGGATGGAACCCCAAATGATGATGGGCATGGGCAGGATGGTCATCCAGGCGATTTCGGGGGCGATGGCGATGAAGATGCCGCCGATGACGACGATGGTGGTGAGCAGTTGGATGATTTCGTTGGCGCCGATGTCGAGGAAGCGTTCAAGCTGGTTCACATCGTCGTTGAGGACGGCCATGAGACCGCCAGAGCTGCGTTCTTCAAAGAAGGCCATGTCGAGCCGTTGGGTGTGGTCGTAGGCATCCATACGGA